>CAZEVV010000116.1:0-9339 GCA_964515675.1 uncultured Paludibacter sp.
GCTAAAGCAGCATTTAAAGCACAAAGGCCAATCAGAAAAATCGATTTTAATTGCATTTCTAAAATTGTTTTATATATCAATTGTTTCGTTGCTTACGTTAAATAAACAATGATATTTTATTCTAAAAAATTTCAAATTCAATTTTTACACTATGCGCATTTGTGCTTTTGCTGTTTGTTCTTTAGAACAAATCGTCCCAAATTTTGCACAAATACTCAACACTTGGTAGCACAATGTCGGCGCCACTTTCGTAAAGCACATCGTCGCTCAATGTGCCTGTGTTTACAGCTATTGTAAATATGCCAGCTTTTTTTGCGGCTTCCACACCCAAGGGCGCGTTTTCAACCACAATGGCATGTTCGGCTGTTATGTCGGCTTTTTTTAGCCCCGTTAAAAACGGCTCGGGGTGCGGCTTGCCATTTGTTACATCGTAGGCCGTTACCATTTTGTTTTTGCTAAATATGCCTGGGAAGTTTGTGTTTAACCCATCGAGCAATGTTGCTTGTCCGCTGCCTGTTACCAACACTATGTCCTTGCCTTGCTGCTTTATTTTTTGCAATAGTTCGTTTGCAAATGCCATGGGTTGCACTGGTCCGCAAGCTTCGAAGTAGTCCGATTTGAGGCGATATATTGTTTCTCGCTCATGTTCGGTCGACGATCGTCCGAGTTGTTGCAACATAGCGTTGTCGATGGTTGAGTGTCCGGTGCGCCCTTCGTTCATGTAAGCTTCGTTGGCGGTAAATGCCAAGCCAATGTCGGTCATTGCTTTTACCCACGACGAAGCATGAAATTTCATTGAGTCGACCAATACGCCATCCATGTCAAACAATACTGCTTTTAATTGCGCATCGTTTATGTTGTTTTCGTTCAATAATTGCTTGAGTTTTTCTTTGAGATCAATCATTTTAAATTGAGTTTTTATTGATATTTGATTGTGAATTGCAATGGTTTTTTTGCAAATTTGTAGCAAATATCGATTGTTTTAAAAAATTGACTGCAAAGATAATCATTCTCCAACGCATATTAAAATATAAATGCCTGTTATGTCCCGAATTGTATGTTTTGTTTTTGCAATAATATGCCAATTTAGTACGCATACCAAAATTCGCTCATTTCATTCATTTCGGGCACAAAGATAATATGTCTTACAAAATCATTACAATTTGTGCGGCATAAACACCTAAAATGAAACTGTTATTTCAAACATATTTCAAAAGCATTACAAAAATCAATAAAAATGTGTTTTTAATCAATAAATATGCATGTTTTTACAATGAAAATGACGAAAGTGAAATTCATATATCCATTGTTTTACATTATTTTAATACAGCACTTTTGATAATTACATTATATGTTCGAATTAAAAATTGTATCTTTGTACGATATTAATTTTAAAAATAATGCATACAATGTGCATTAACTACTAACAAAGCAAGATGACTTTTAACGATTTAAACTTAAATAGTTCGTTGCTCAATGCATTGAACGATTTAAATCTTTCAACTCCTTCGAGTATTCAAACAAAAGCTTTTTCGGTTATCATGTCGGGGCGCGATATGGTAGGGATTGCACAAACAGGAACGGGGAAAACTTTTGCCTACTTACTGCCTTGTTTGCGTATGTGGAAATATAACAAAGAGAAACATCCCAGCATATTAATAGTTGTACCCACGCGCGAATTGGTTGTGCAAGTGGTTGAGGATGTGAAAAAACTTACGCCCTATATGAATGTGCGCGTTGCTGGTGTTTTTGGTGGGGTAAATATGGTGCAACAAACGCCACTGCTCACCGAAGGTATCGATGTGCTTGTGGGTACACCTGGTCGATTGCTCGATTTTGCCCTTAATGGAACATTAAAATTGCGTCGCATTAAACATTTTATAATCGATGAGGTGGACGAAATGTTGCAATTGGGTTTTCGTCCGCAACTTATTCGTATTATCGATTTGTTGCCAACGCGCCGACAAAATTTAATGTTTTCGGCAACAATTACCGATGATTTAAAGGATTTTATCGCCGATTTTTTCAACGAACCAGTTGAGGTTGAGGCCGCTCGCACGGGTACGCCATTGCTCAATATTAAGCAAGCTGGGATAGTTGTCCCTAATTTCAATACCAAAATTAATCTTCTCAAGTTTTTCTTAAACGAACACCCCGAGTTTTCCAAAGTATTGGTTTTTGTTTCTACCAAACATTTGGCCGATGAAGTGTTTGAGGCAATTGAAGAAGCTTATCCTGATAAAATTGGTTTAATTCACTCTAACAAATCGCAAAACAATCGTTTCGATAATTTAAATCGCTTTAATGAAGGCATGTATCGAGTGCTTATTGCTACCGATTTGGTGGCTCGTGGTCTCGATTTCGACGATATTACGCATGTGCTGAATTTTGATATGCCCGAAACCCCCGAAAACTATATGCATCGCATTGGTCGTACGGGACGTGCTGATAAAAAAGGTGTTGCGCTGGCATTTGTTACACCCAAAGATGATGAAATTAAAGCGAGCATCGAGGAATTGATGGGGCAAAAAATTTCGATGATGCGAATGCCGGAAAATGTAGAAGTGAATGATACATTAAAAGCATTTGAAGTGGAAGAAGTGAAAATGAAGAACGCTTTGGTAGTTTTACCACAAAAACCAGTTGGCGGTGCTGCATTTCACGAGAAAAAAGACAAAAACAAGAAAGTGAACATGAAGGTGCGCCGCGCCGAAGCAATGAAATTGAAATATGGCAAACCAAAAACAAGAGGTCAGAAGAAAAAATAGTTATTGATATTCAGTTGATTATCTTTGTTGTTGGGCTTGTTTTACAAATTTAATAACATATTATTCTTGTTTAACAATTAAGTAATACTTAATTAATTAAACTATTCATATCTTTGCAACGAAAATTTTCATACAGATATGGATCGAATAGGAGTAAGAATAAAACGGAAGCGTGAGACTTTGCAAATGCAACTCAACGATTTAGCAAAGCGTGTAGGGATTAGCCCTAGTGCATTATCGCAAATTGAAAAGGCTAAGTCGTTTCCATCAATTATTACTCTAAAACATATTGCCGAGCATTTAAATACTACAGTTGGCGAACTGATAGGCGAAAACGAGGAAACGGTTGAGGAACCGATTTTTAGGCAAGAAGAGAATTTGCTGATAAAACAAAACGAAAGTGATGCTAAGTTGTTTTTACTCACGCAGCACGATCAAAAAAAGCAAATCAATCCCATGCTTCTTACGTTTGATAAACATTCGGACAGTAGAGAGATTTTTAAACAATTTAGCGGTTTTATGTATGCCTATTTGGTGAGTGGCGAGCTGCTTTTCGAAATCGACAATAAGAGTTATGTGGTTCAAAAAGGCGATGGTATGTATTTTAATACCAAACGCAATTTTAGGTTAGAAAACATACATGGCGACAAAAGCGAGTTGATGTGCATTACGTTAAAGGTTTGATTTGCAGTAAGCAAGTAACATAAAAAAACAAAGAGAATATATAAATCAGATATAAATAACAAATTTATTCATTATGAGTCAATTTTATGAATTATTAAACAAAAGAGGTGTTGTGCTTCCCGATGAAGTGAAAGACATTCTCGACAATTGTGTTAAATACACTGTATTCGACACTGTAGAACAATTGCAAGATGCTGCTGTAGGTGGCAAAGATAGTTATACATTTGATGTTGAATATGATGTTCCCGGAATTGGTCTTTACAAAGAAGCAGTTGTACACAGAGTAACAAATGGTATTTCAGCCAATTATGTTGACCCTTATATGCGTCGTCGCGACCCCGATACTATGTCGATTGCCGATGATAAACCAACAGATAAAGAGACATTTAAAGCAAAATTTGGATATGAGTTCGATTCACTCAAAAAAGAAACATTCGATTGGTTGAAAAGCCAAGAATTGGCTGTTTTCTTGTATTTTGCTGGTCGCGAAGGTATTGGTGTTGGTGGTATGGCTATTGCGCCTGCCAATGCGGGTTTCTTTGCAATGGGATTGGCCATGTTGCAAGTTATGACCTCGACACAAGATATACCCGAAGGTTTTAATATTGACTCGGTGATTTATGTTGCTCCAACATTCCGTCACACACACTTCAACGGCAAACAGTCGGTTGTACATAATCGTACAGGCAATCGTCACGATATTTTTTCGTACAATTTGTACCCAGGTCCAAGTGCGAAAAAAGGTTTGTATGGTGCATTGCTTACAAAAGGCGAAAAAGAAGGCTGGATTACAGCACACTGTTCGACAGTACGTGTAACTAGCCCATACGATAATATTTGTACTTTCATGCACGAAGGTGCTAGTGGTGGTGGTAAAAGCGAAATGCACCAACACATTATTCGCGAGCCAAACGGACAAATTATGCTTGGACGCAATATCGTTACTGGCGAGGAGCGTTTAATCAGCATTCCAATTTTCTGTTCGTTCAGCCCTGTGACCGACGATATGGCGCTTTGTCACCCAAGTTTCCAAAAAAATAATGGAAAACTTTCGGTGCTCGATGCTGAAAACGGTTGGTTTGTGCGTGTTGATGGCGTGAGAAGTTATGGTGATGATCCTACATTAGAGAAAATTACTATTAACACAGATAAGCCGCTTTTATTCTTGAATGTTGCAACTTACCCAGGAAGTACAGCGCTTATTTGGAATCATATCGAGGATGAGCCAGGCAAACCATGTCCGAACCCACGTGTAGTTATACCACGCGAATGTGTGCCTAACTCAATTGGTTATCCGGTGTCGGTTGATATTCGTAGCTTTGGTGTGCGCACGCCTCCAACTACGCTCGAAAATCCTAACTACGGTATTATTGGTATGTTCCACCTTTTGCCACCTGCATTGGCTTGGTTGTGGCGTTTGGTTTCACCACGCGGACATGCAAATCCTAGTATTGTAGGCGGTACAGGTATGGGATCGGAAGGTGTTGGTTCGTATTGGCCATTTGCTACTGGTAAAATGGTAGATCACGCCAATCTTTTGCTCGATCAAATTATCAATACACCCGAAACTACCTTTACGCTTGTGCCTAACCAGCATATTGGTGCTTGGAAAGTTGGTTTCCGTCCACAATTAATGATGCGTGAATATATGTCGCGTCGTGGTAATGCACGCATGCGTCCTGAGCAATACAAAGCATCTCGCTGTCCGCTTTTGGGTTACGAGTTGAATTACCTCACCATCGAAGGTGTGAAAATTCCTTCACGTTTCTTGCAAGTGTACAAACAACCCGAAGTAGGTGTTGAAGGTTATGATATTGGTGCTGAGAAATTGTACGATTTCTTCAAAGAGCAATTACAAAAATATCTTACTCCAGATCTTAATCCTCTTGGTCGTCAAATCATCGAAGCTTGTCTTCGTGGTGCAAGTGTTGAGGAATACAATGCTTTGATTGAATCGAAATACTAAGTCGAAATACGAATTCGAAAGGATTAAAAGATAGACTTCCCGAAACAATAAAATATCTCGAAAACCGATTTTGTAGCAATGCAGAGTCGGTTTTTTTTATATCAACGCACAATCCCCAAGGGGGTTGGGCGCTTTTTATCAAAAATAAACAAAGGTCGTTTTCATTTACGAAAACGACCTTTGACATTGAATGCGAGATACCAAAATTACAAACTATTTATCGCATTTAAATCTTCGAAAGCAATTTGCAAACGAGCAATCAACGACTCTTCGCCTTTGCGCAACCACACGCGTGGGTCGTAGTATTTTTTGTTCGGTTTTTCGTCGCCCTCAGGGTTGCCAATTTGTCCTTGCAAATAGGCGCGGTTTTTTGCTTCGAAACCACGTACGCCATCCCAATATGCCCATTGCGTGTCGGTGTCGATATTCATTTTTACAACTCCATAACCAATGGCTTCACGAATTTCTTCTTGTGTTGAGCCCGAGCCACCATGAAATACAAATGTTACTGGTTTTTCAACTGTCAAACCATGTTTTTTTACAATGTAATCTTGTGAGTTTTTCAAAATTTTTGGCATAAGCTTCACATTTCCTGGTTTGTACACGCCATGCACATTGCCAAACGATGCCGCAATGGTGAAGTTAGGCGAAATTTTACTCAACTCCTCGTAAGCATAGGCTACATGCTCAGGCTGTGTGTACAATAAGCTGTTGTCAACATCGCTGTTGTCAACACCATCTTCTTCGCCACCTGTAATACCCAATTCAATTTCAAGTGTCATGCCCATTTTGCTCATGCGCTCAAAGTAACGACTGCAAATCTCGATATTTTCTTCGATGGGTTCTTCCGATAAATCGAGCATGTGCGAGCTAAACAATGGCTTGCCTGTTTCGGCAAAATGTTTTTCGCTGGCATCGAGCAAACCATCAATCCAGGGTAAAAGTTTTTTGGCAGCATGGTCGGTATGCAACACAACGTACACGCCATATGCTTCGGCCAATGTATGAATGTGTTTTGCGCCTGCAACAGCACCTAAAATGGCTGCCTGCTGACCTTCGAGTTTAAGTCCTTTACCTGCATTGTAGGCTGCACCACCGTTCGAAAACTGAATCATAACCGGTGCATTGGCTACTTTTGCAGCTTCGAGCACCGCATTTACTGTCGACGAGCCTACCACATTTACAGCCGGAATGGCAAATTGATTTTGTTTAGCAATTTCTAAAAGTAAATTTAAATCGCTACCTGTCACTACTCCTGGCTTAATTTGTTCTGAAATTTTTCCCATTTTTATTTATCTTATTAAATTTGAATTTTTATATCTAATGTTTATACATCTAATGTTTTTACATCTACCTTGTTTTGTATTTAAAACATGTTCTATTGAAACAAATTTTCATGCAAATATGTTTACGAGCTGCACTTTTAAAATGCATAATTTTATTAGAATATAACAATTCGAAAAATGCTTTTGGCAGTTCGATATACAAGTTTTGATTGGTTTTTATAGTAATATGCAATTTCTTTTCATAAAAAATACAAAAACAAAGCATCAACGAGACATTAAAATGCATCAAGGTAAATAACATTCATGCAAAAACAACTATCTTTGCAGGGGATTAAAAAAAATGCTAAATGCAAATAATAATCTTCAGCTTTAACAGTTAATTTAAAGCAATCAATTTAAAAAAATAAACAAGCCACCAATTTATTAGGCTAAAACAATATACAAATATGAAACATAGCATAAAGCTAACATTTTTATTAATTGCGCTTTCTTTTGGTTTTGCAAATGCACAAACCTATCAAGTTGAATTAGGATCCAACAATTACAAATACGCAGGTACGGGTTTTCGAACCTCGCATTACAACGGCATACGTTTAGGTGGAAAAGTACGTTACGATTTAAAAAATAATTTCAGCTTCCTTACTGGTGCATTGTACGATGTGGCTTACTCATCTACTTTGCAAAGATATATTTCGCCCGATTCGGTGCGTTTTCGCAATTTTAATCATATGCTTAGTATTCCCTTGCATGCTCAGTACGATTTGAATGTTTCGAAATCGTTCAAATTCATGGCTTTTGCTGGTCCAACTGTTGGTGTCGGGTTGTTTAATTCGCAAAAAACAACTGCTGTAATTAGCGAGGCTTCCAATGGGCTTGTGAGTGAGTTTATGGGTCAAACCATTGCGTCGGGAACGAGCGATTTGTATCGCAATGCTGTTATCAATCGTATCAACCTGCAAATGTCGGTAGGTGGTGGTGTGCAATGGCGCAACTATCAACTGAAAGGTGGTTACGACTTTGGCATCAATAGCTTAAACAAAATCGACTCGGGCAAACAATTGCGTCAGAGCGGATGGTTTGTATCGTTGGTGTACGAATTTTAATGTTTTTGGGCAATGAGTAAAAAGGCAATTCTATTTGTATGCTTGGGCAATATTTGTCGTTCGCCCATGGCCGAAGAGATATTCCGAAGCATAGTGCGCAAAAATGCTGTCGAGAGCAAATACGAAATTGATTCGGCCGGTCTTATCGATTATCACGAAGGCGAACTGGCCGACCCGCGCATGTGCTTTCATGCTTCGTTACACGATTACAAACTCACGAGTCGTTCGCGCCCTGTGAAAAGTGCCGATTTCGAACGTTTCGATTATTTGGTGGCAATGGACGAAAACAATGTGGCCGGACTTAAAAAACTCGCAACGAAACCGCAACACGAAGCCCAAATATTGCGCATGGTCGACTTTGGCATTCGTCGCCACGAAACACATGTGCCCGACCCATATTATGGTGGCGATGCAGGTTTCGAAAATGTAATCAATATACTTGAAGATGCTTGTGCCGGACTTTTCGAAAAGTTAGAACGAAACGAGTTATAGTTAAAACAGACAAGCTAAAACGTATAAAGTCGATGGGCAGTGCATTGCTCATCGATTTTTTTTGATGTATTAGTGAAAGTTTTTTAAATATTTATTGATATTTATATGAAAAAAGAATTGCAAACTAAGTTACAAATTTATATCTTTGCACAAAAGCTAATAAAATGTGATGTATGAGTAAAAAAATGTCGAACACAAAGCGCAGGTTAATTGAAGTTGCGCGCACACTTTTTGCAAAAAATGGCAAGAAAGAAGTTACTATGAACGATATTGCCGAAGCATCGCACAAGGGTCGCCGTACACTTTATACTTATTTCAACAATAAAGAAGAAATTTATAAGGCTGTAATCGAAAAAGAACTCAATACTGTGTACGACCGCCTGCTCGAATCGGCCAACAGCATTGCTGCCCCCGATGAGCGATTGACCAATCATATTACAGTGCATTTAGATGCAATAAAAGATATTGTTACACGCAATGGCTCGTTGCGTGCCGATTTTTTTCGCGATATTTATGAGGTGGAACGCTCGCGCCGAAAAGTGGACATGAAAGAAATTGAATTGCTAAAAACAATTTTGCGCGATGGTATCGAAAAGCATGTGTTCAAACCTATGGACATAGAACTTTCGTCGTTGATTATTTTTTACGCTATCAAAGGGCTCGAAGTTCCTTACATTCGCCAAAATTTAAGCGACCGCTTCGAATACAATAAATATCGAATTGTCGAATTTGTATTTAATGGGATAAGAAGGTAGGCTGTTTACAATTAAAATATACGAAGCCCGAAACCTCTCTCGTACCTCAAGTTTACCTCCTGAAGAATGAGGGAGGAGGCAAGCTCGGAACCTCTCTCGTACCTCAAGTTTACCTCCTGAAGAATGAGGGAGGAGGCAAGCCCAAAACCCGAAACCCGAAACAAAAAAATACACTTATTTTCGAAAAAGTATAATATTAATTCGAAATAACATTATCTTTGTAATCGGAAGACTTGAATTCAACTTGCAAATGCAACTTTTAGTCGACGGAGAATAAGTGAGAAA
>CAZEVV010000117.1:0-9337 GCA_964515675.1 uncultured Paludibacter sp.
TAATTAATTTTTAAAACACAATTTACATGGAAGAGATGACAAAAAAAGCTGAACGTATGACACAGTCGGTAACGTTCAAAGCAATTATGATTGGGTTTTTGACCCTCATCATGCTCATACCGAGCGCAATGATACAAAACCTCATATTCGAGAGGCAGGAAAGAAGCAAAGAAACTGTAACGCGTATCAACGAAAAATGGAGTCGTTCGCAAATAGTCAAAGGGCCATTCTTAACAATCCCCTACGAGTTGGAGCGAGAAGATAAAGATAAAGATAAAACGAAAAACATAGAGTTCAATGAACTCACTATCACGCCCGAAACTTTAAACATTGATGCCGAATTATTACCCGAAGAGCGATATTTTGGCATTTACAAGTCGATATTATACAAAAGTTCAATCAAATTTAATGGTAATTTCGCTTTAAAGAAGGAGCTTTTTCCGCTAGGTGCAAAAATTTTGTGGAACGATGCCTACATACGCATAGGATTATCTGATTTGCGTGGTGTATCCGACAATATGAAATTTGTGATTAACAACACATCAACAAAAGCCGACGCAGGTGGAATGAACGATGCCATAGGCCAAGGATTGAAATTGACATGGAGCAATGATACATTATTAGATATTAGCGAAAACCTACAATTCGAAGCCGACATTAAACTCAATGGCTCCGAAAGTTTAAACTTTATACCTGTTGCCCGAACCACAAAGGTTAAATTATTGGGCAAATGGGCATCGCCAGGTTTTGCAGGCGCATTTAGTCCCGATTATGAAATAACTACGAACGGATTTGTGGCCAATTGGAAAGTTTTACATTTTAATCGTAACATTCCCGAAAGCTGGACAAACAATCAGGTTGCTGATTTCGAATCGAGTGCATTTGGTGTAAATTTGGTTGATACGGTCGATCATTACCAACAAAATATGCGCTCGGCAAAATATGCAATTATGTTTATTGTTCTCACATTTGTCGTATTCTTTTTCATCGAGTTATTTACTGCAAAACGAATTCATGCAGTGCAGTATTTATTGGTTGGTGCGGCACTAATCATATTCTACAGTTTATTACTTTCCATATCCGAGCATTTGGGTTTTGCATGGGCATATCTCATATCGTCGGTAGCAACAGTATCGCTAATAACCGCATTCACGTCGAGCATTTTCAACAACAAAAAACATAGCATTGCGCTTACATCAATTTTATCGGGGCTCTATGTGTTTTTATATGTGGTGTTACAACTCGAAGCTGTTGCATTACTCATAGGCAGCATAGCATTGTTTATAATTTTGGCTGTAATAATGTATTTAACAGCAAAATTTAAATGGAATGTGCAACAAGATAAGCACAGCTAATCAGACTTAGTATAACAAGCAACCGTGGTGTTTTCGCTGTTTCGTGCGCCATCACATTGCGCTATACAATCAAAAAAAGGTAATTATACCGATTGCACAAACAATATAGCCCAATTTCGACAGAGTCTCATTTTTCTATTTGTTTGTATGCATCGGCATTAACAACAGTAGACATAAAAATGACTTTGGGTCATTTTATATGCACAGTTGGTATTACTTTCAACCCATTGTTTAAAAACAATTTCACCTTCCAATAAAAATGCAATCAGCCCAATTGTAAGTACATACAATTGGGCTGATTTATTTATTCTGAAAAAATAAACTAATTCTCCTTTACAGTGCCAAGCACATCTTTAAAAATCTCGACCTTAAACTTATCACGTAAATATTTAATCCATTCTTTTTCGAGATATTCCTGATAATCAGCTGTTACTAAGCCACGCACATCGGTATAATCTTCGGGCATGTTTTTCAACAATTTACCTACCACAAAAACATATGGATAATCATCGGATGGTGTAAAATCAGCCTTTTTCACTTTAAAACCAAATTTATCGATAGCCTTGTTGTCGCCTTGTACAAATAAGCCTTTCTCAATTTTCACATATTGAATGCTGTCGTTGAGTCGTGTGCGTAAGTATTTATCGATTGAATCGGGGTGCGATTTTTTTACAATTGCTCTAGCCGCTTTCAAAGTTGCTTTATCTTTACAATGAATTACACGTCCTTTATAATGACTTTTTTCCCATTTATAATCGTTTCTGTTGGCATTAAAAAATTTGCGCAAGCCTTCAACATCGCGCGAGGCTTTTTCCCAAACTTCGTTATTGCTAACCTCAAACAATAAAATACCATCATGATATTCTTGCATTAAAAACCTGAAGTCGTCGTGTTTTTTCTCTAATTGAGTATCTTCATACGCCAAAATTGTTTCGTTTACAAAAAGTTGCAATTTTTCGTCGATAATATCTTTTGCACTCAACTTGTCGGTATACGCATTTTTTTTCAAATAATCGGCAAATGCTTTTTGCGACACGGTATTGTTGGCAAAACTCATTAAATTGCCACTAAGTGCCGAAACATTTGCCAAAAACACTGAATCGACCAAGGTTTTGCCCTCAAGCAATTTATAAAAATCTTCAACCGATTTTGGGTTTAATTGAAAAGCATATTCTTGTTTCAATTTATTTATAAATGATGCTTGACCTAAATTAGCTCTTTCGTCGCGTTTCACTTTATTTTCGATATCGATGCGGGCTGCCTCAAAAGTTGGCAATGCCTTTTGGTCGAGCAATTTAATTATGTGCCAACCATAAGCCGACTGTACCGGTTTCGACACATCGCCTTTATTTGCTAAAGCAAATGCAGCAGTTTCGAATTCGGGCACCATACGACCTGTGCTAAACCAAGGCAATTCGCCATTGCGTGTTGCCGATCCACGATCTTCGGACAATTCGCTGGCAAGCTTACCAAAATCACTTCCCGACTTAACCAAATTATAAATCGAGTCGATTGTTTGTTTTGCTGCTGCATTTTTGGCATCATTCCCTTGTTCGGTAAAGCGCATTATGTGCGAAACCAAAATTTCGCCCGGCGATTTACGACGACTATGCACTTTTACAATATGGTAGCCAAATGCAGTGCGCACTGGTGCCGAAATTTTCCCTACTGGCGTATTATAGGCCACAGTTTCGAAGGGGTAAACCGTACGAAAAGCCGTGATAAAGCCAATATAGCCTTTGTTCTCGGCAGCCATCTGGTCTTCGGACACTTCGGCAGCCACTTTTGCAAAATCTTCTTTTTCAAGTCGTTTGCGTATATTCTGTATTTTTTTCCATGCCTCCAAAGTATCGTTTGGCATAGGATTTTGCGACAACCGAATTAATATATGACTTACCTCAACATCTTCTTTTGTACGTTCGTAGGCCTCGCGCAAAACGCTTTCGTCAACATTTGCATCGGTCAAATAAGGCTTTGTAAGTTGCGAACGATAACCTGCAAGTTCGTTGATAAAACTTTTGGTTGTATCAATACCCTGTGCTTTAGCCTCTTCTACTTTCAATTTGAAATTTACAAATAAATCGACATATTCATTCAATGTCTTTTTATCCAAAGCATTATTGCTATTGTTTTTATTATAAATGTACTCAAATTCCGATTTATGAACCGGTTTGCCATTGATTTTCATCAATACAGGATCGTTAGCATAAAGCAATGTCAACGAAATAAAGCTCAAAAACGATAAAACAATTGATCTCATTTGATATTTTTATTTTTTAATTTAAGATTCGAAGCACAAAAATAATCTTTTGCATCGATTTTAACCAATAAAATTTGAAAAAAATACATTAACTATAATAATTTATCGCAAAAAACAATGTGCAAACGCACTGATATTATTGTTATTCATTACGACAATCATTTATAACGCTACAAATGTAAAATTAGTATTTAGCGCAATGTAAAAAAACTAGAAAAGGAATGAAAACATGTTTCATTCCTCCTCATACAAGCAATTAATATACGAATATCTTATTCACCTCGACTATAATTTGGTGCTTCGCTCGTAATAGCAACATCGTGTGGATGACTTTCGGCTACACCTGCATTTGTAATACGTGTAAACTTAGCTTTGTGTAGCGCAAAAATATTGGCTGCACCACAATAACCCATACCTGCACGCAAGCCTCCAATCATCTGATAAACAACTTCGAATAGCGAACCTTTGTAAGCAACACGCGCCGCAATACCTTCGGGTACAAGTTTCTTAACATCAGCTTCAACATCCTGAAAATATCTATCTTTCGAACCTTTTTCCATTGCTTCGAGCGAGCCCATGCCACGGTACGATTTAAATTTACGACCGTTAAAAATTATTGTTTCACCTGGCGACTCCTCAACACCCGCTAACAACGACCCAGCCATAATAGTGTATGCACCAGCTGCTAAGGCTTTTACAATATCGCCCGAATAACGAATACCACCATCGGCAATCACAGGCACATCAGTGCCTTTAAGCGCTTTTGCAACTTCGTAAATGGCCGAAAGCTGTGGTACACCCACACCAGCAATTACACGCGTTGTACAAATAGAACCAGGACCAATTCCCACTTTCACACCGTCGGCACCTGCTTCAAACAAAGCCAAAGCAGCATCGGCAGTTGCAATATTTCCTACAACAATATCAATATTTGGATAACGTTTTTTGGCTTCACGCAAAGTTTCGATTACACCACGCGAGTGTCCGTGCGCTGTGTCAATTACAATGGCATCAACATCGGCTTCAACCAAGGCATCGATACGCTCAAAAACATCGCCCGTTACACCTACACCAGCTGCCACACGCAAACGACCATGGGCATCTTTCGAAGCCATAGGCTTATCTTTGGCCTTTGTAATATCTTTATAAGTTAATAATCCAATCAATTTATTATTCTCATCAACAACTGGGAGTTTCTCAATTTTGTGCTGTTGTAAAATATCGGCAGCCGCTTCCAAATCGGTACTACGCGATGTTGTTACGAGATTTTCCGAAGTCATCACTTCGTCGATTTTTGTGTTCATATTACGCTGAAAGCGCAAATCGCGATTGGTAACAATACCAACCAAATGTCCAGTTTCGTCGACAACAGGTATGCCGCCAATTTTGTATTCGGCCATGAGTGCCAATGCATCGCTCACAGTAGCCCCTTTACGTATAGTTACAGGGCTCGAAATCATTCCATTTTCGGCACGCTTTACGGCGCTCACTTGCTTAGCTTGTTCGGCAATGGTCATGTTTTTATGAATCACACCAATACCTCCTTCGCGTGCAATAGCGATGGCCATTTTTGCTTCGGTAACTGTATCCATGGCAGCCGAAACAATAGGTACTTTAAGTTCGATACGACGTGAAAAACGTGTAGAGAGATCTACATTGCGGGGTAATACATCCGAATAAGCCGGAATTAAAAGCACATCGTCGAAGGTTAAACCTTCAAGATATACTCGATCTGCAATAAATGACATAAGATATTTTTGTTTAAATGATTACAAATCAGGAACTAAATAACAATCTTATTTATAAAATTATTGCATGCAAATGTACTACTTTTTTATTAGTTTCAAAAATAAATTATAAGTTTTTTTTACTGCAACAAAAATTTCATACAATCTCAATATTTATGCATTATATGCAATACTACATTTGACTTCGAAAAATTTAATTAAAACACCCCCATTTCAAGTATAAAACCAAATAGATGTTTTATTTTTGCATAATAATATTGTACACTTCAAATATCATAAAATGCTCGATACTTTCAAATCAATAGATTATTTAGCCAAGGGCAACGACATACAAAAAAAAGCATATTGTTGTATCGTCGGTTTGCGAATATTCGAAATTTTGAAACAATTCAACCCTTTACTTGCTGGCACCATACCTATTAATATCAATATTGAGAATAGCGATTTGGATATTATTTGCGAATGTAGCAACACAGATTTATTTTACCAATTTCTTACTGACAACTTCTCGTCACATAGTTCATTTTGCATTTCAAGACAAACAGTTCGTAATGTCGATTCGGTGATTGCGAGTTTCGAAAGTAATGGCTTTTGTATCGAAATATTTGGTCAGAATTGTCCTTCGCATCTTCAAAACGCATATCTTCATTTATTAGCCGAAAATAAGGTTCTACAAGAAAAAGGCGAGGCTTTCCGTCAAGAAATTATTAGTCTGAAACTTTTGGGATACAAAACAGAACCTGCTTTTGCAAAAGCTCTACATCTTAACGGCGACCCTTACGATGCCATTCTGAAACTTTTGTAAGCACAAATAAACGCATTTACAACAACAAAAAAAAAACGACGCACAAACATTTGAAGTTTGCACGCCTTTATTCGAAATAAAAAAAAAGACAAAAAAAATTATTTCTTATATTTAATGGTACAACCTATGGCCACAGTTGTGGTTTTAGCAATGGCTTTATTGGCTAAAAGCGCATCAACCGCGTCTTCAACGTAACGCACCGAAACCTTATCGGCTTCTTTATAATTATCGTCGATAGTGCCATGATAGCGCACAACTAAGTTCGATTTTTCTTTGTTAAGCAAATAAACTTCGGGCGTACGTGTTGCACCAAAAAGTGGATGTACTTTTTGTCCATCGTCGAAAAGATATGCAAATGGAAAAGATTTTTCTTTTGCACGTTTTTGCATCAACTCATAACTATCTTGCGGTTGAGCAGCGGGGTCGTTGGGATTGATAGCAATAACAGGATAACCTAACTTAGCATATTTGTTGTGCAGTGCAATAATTCGATCCTCGTAAGCTATTGCAAATGGGCAATGATTACAGGTAAATACCACTATAAAACCTTTGGCGTTTTTATAGTCGGCCATTGCAACCATTTTACCATCAACATTTTTAAGTTTAAAATCGCTGGCAGTGTCGCCAATATTATATCCTTTTTTTTGCGCACTTGTAGTTACAATGGCAAAAAGTGCCATAATGGCCACTAACTTAATTTTCTTATTCATACAAAACTTTAATTTAATTGATTATTGTAATAGGGAAATTATAAAAAATTATTTATATGCTGTAAAAGCTGCTCTTTGTTCAGTTTTCCTTCAACAAAATGCAAGCTTTTTCCGTTTCGGTAAAATAAAGTAGCCGGAATTGCTCCGCCCCAATAAGGTTCCACTTTTGGTATCCAATCATTCATACGGCGAATATCGTCGAGCAGCAACACTTGCGGACTTATACTATGTGTTTGTTTAAAAAGCTTCACGTCTTCAATATCAGAAGCAGCATCGAGCGACACCAGCAACATTTTGTACGAAGTATTAGCACGCATTTCGTTGTCGACAGCTACAAAATCGGGCAACTCTTCGACACAAGGGCTACACCAAGTAGCCCAAAAATTTACAACATACAACACATCTTTTTCAGCATTCAGCAAGTCGAACAAAGCCTCGTATTGCAAAACTGTTATTTCATCGTTATTTTCAGCCAGCTTATTCGTCTTTCCGCAGGCAAACAACACACTTATTGTAAATAGTATAAAAATATATTTCATGCAAATTATTTTTTTTGGATAAATACTTTGTGTAATTCAAAAAAATAACTCAGTTGGCATACATATTGTTTGTAATAGATTATAATATTAGGTTTTTATTGCGTATTTTAATACTGTTAAAAGCGCTAATAAAACGGGTTTGTGCACTACTACAATTTTTATGACATGCATTAGCAAGCTCAAAATCTATATTTTTCGAGACTTAAAACTATATACTATCATATTTAATGTTACATTTTAAAAAGCATGTAAATGTATAACAAGGGTTCAAACGTTAAACTTTTATCGAATTCGGCACACAATATGTTAAGATAAGCAAAACAATAGCTATGCATTTTGGTTTTAAACATTGAAAATTGAGTTTTATCCCATTCGAATATTTGTAGTCAATTCACATTTATCCAAACAATGTAATTGATTTTACTATATTATTCTAATGGCAATTTGTAATAAAAAATTCGAAATTGAATTCACACACCAACATAAAAACAGCATATATCAATAAAAAACAGCACCTTAACATGCATAAACACTTGTCAAAAAATTACATTCAAAATTAAAATTTCGAGCAAATCAATTTACACAAATCAAAAGCGTAACATATATTACTACACAGCACAACAAATGTGCTACACAACTGTAATGCATTGACATTTAATGCTCTTATCATAAATTTGCATTAAACAAAAACAAAAAATTACGCTAATCAAAATAACAATTACTAAAAACAATTACTACCATGAAAACAACTACTATTAAATCCGCAATCGCATTGGCAATTTGTTTATTTATGGCAATGCCTTTTATTAATGCACAAGTTCGCACAGGTACAATTATCGATGTAGTAGGCAAACGCTATGGCGATACTATGTGGATGGTAACTTACCCAGGCACAACACCTGGTTTCGACAATGGTTGGGATGCTAGAAAAATGTCAGGTGGCACCTTAGCTCCTTCAATATACCATATTGGACCAGATGGATATTATCAAATTAACACCATGAGCGATGTACACAATCAAGAAATTGGTTTCGTACCCGGTGAAGACAGCGAATACACCATTACATTTACACAATTGGAATTGAACTTATTTTACAGTGCTTATTACTTGCACGACAAAGTTGCCGATACCATTGTAAATATATGGAACGATCAAACAAAATACACTTTCACTTGCAAGCCAGGCGACCCTGTTAATCGATTTACAATTCTTACATCGTTACCCGAAAAACCAAAAGATGACACAACTGTAGTTGTTGACGAAGATGCTAAAGACAAAAAAGACAAAAAGGCCAAAAAAGAGAAAGTGAAAAAACTTAAGGTTTATAGCCATGGTAAACATATTATCATCGAAAATCCGAACAAACAAAAAGGTAAAGCAAAAATAATAAATGCATTAACAGGAAAAGTTGTTGCTAACATTAACATTGGAGCTGAATCGACAACAACAGTAAACACAAAACTTCCGGGTGGCACATATGTAGTACCCAACGATATAGACGAAGCTACCGCCAAGCTAATAATTGAATAGCATTAAATAAAATAAGGAAAAATAGGCAAAAAGGTCCGCGCGACAAAAATAAAAATCAATCCGGTTTTTTATTAGTAGTTGTAAATTGGATTTGAGAGACAAAGGTTGTGAGTGGCGGCTCACAGCCTTTGTTGTATTTAAAAAAAACAACAACAGTTAAAGAATTAACATAATACATTTGTATAAACTATAAATTATTAATACATTTGAACCTACAATAAGTGCTAAAGAAAGTACAAATTCAATACAAACAAGCAAAAAAAAACATGATTGAACTCACAAACAATATCATATCCGAATCTGAAAGTGCAATTTTCAAAAGTTTATTTTAAAACAACACCGTAGCAATGCTACTAATAAGGCCCAACACAGGAGAAATTGTACTTGCA
>CAZEVV010000118.1:0-9210 GCA_964515675.1 uncultured Paludibacter sp.
GTTCAACGATTGACGACAACACAACGATTATCAAATGAAAAAAGATGGCGACTATTTTTGGATTACCATCGAAAATCTTGTGCCAGCAAAAAAATATGGCTACCAATATTTGGTTGATGGCAACATTCGTGTGAGCGACCCATACACCAAGCTTGTACTCGACCCATGGAATGACAAATGGATAAATTACCACCATAATATTTACCCTGATTTAAAAGCTTATCCCGAAGGTAAAACCGAAGGCTTGGTGGCTATTTTGCAAACTGCGGCGCCACAATACCAATGGGAAGTGCCAAATTTTGTTGCACCGCCACACGAAAATATGGTAATTTACGAACTTTTGTTGCGCGATTTTACAAACGAAAAATCGCTTGCTGCTGCTATTGACAAGCTCGATTATCTTAAAAATTTGGGTATTACAGCCATCGAGCTTATGCCCATACAACAATTTGATGGCAACAGTAGCTGGGGCTACAATCCGAACCATTTTTTTGCAACCGACAAAGCTTATGGTTCGCCCGAAATGTACAAAAAGTTCATCGACGAATGCCACAAACGCGGCATGGCAGTTATACTCGACATAGTGCCCAACCACGCCACAGGCTCGTCGCCATTGGCAAAAATGTGGTGGAATAGTACTACAAGTCAAACGGCGGCCAACAATCCTTACTTCAATGTTACGGCAACGCATCCGTATAGCGTGTTTCACGATTTCAATCACGAATACAGCTACACTCGTCAGCATTTTCGCCGTATGATACAATATTGGCTCACCGAATTTAATATTGATGGCTATCGTTTGGATTTGACAAAGGGCTTATCGCAACGCATTACCAACGAATCAAACGCATCGCGCTTCGACCAAAGTCGCATCGACATACTAACCGACTATCACAATGCGGCAAAAGAAGTAAAACCTGATGTAATGTTTATTCTCGAACATTTTTGCGATTACGACGAGGAATTGGTATTGGCCAACAAAGGTATGTACTTATGGCGTATGCAAAACAATGCTTACTCGCAAGCTGCCATGGGGTATCAGTCGCAAAGCAGTTTCGAGGGTATGATAACCAACCCACGCCGCTGGGTGAGCTTTGCCGAAAGTCACGACGAAGAGCGCAATTTTTATAAAGCAAAAATGTGGGGTGTGGGTAATGTATCCACCGACTCGTTGGCACGCATACGTCGTGTACCATTGAATATTGCATTCACAACCTTATTGCCTGGACCAAAAATGATGTGGCAATTTGGCGAAATGGGTTACGACTATTCGATAGGCTATTATCTTGATAATGGCGTACCAAAAGTAGATGCCGAACGTGGGCGCACAAGCGAAAAACCTGCAGCATGGAAAATGTACGAATTACCGCACCGCAAAGCTGCTGTCGATGCTTCGTCGAAAATAATTAATCTTCGCCGCCTTTACCCAGAGGCATTTACTCAAGGCACTTTCAGCACACAAGTTGGTGGCAACGATTGGTCGGCTGGCAGACGCATAGCACACACCCACAGCACACTCAGCATGGTAGCTTTGGGTAATTTCCAAGTTTCGAACCCAGCCTTTGCAAATGCCAATTTTCCTAAAACAGGCACATGGCACAATTTGCTTACAGGCGAAACATTGCAAGTAACAAATACCAATATGCAAATACCTGTAATGCCAGGTATGGTGCAAATTTTTACCGACAGAAAAGTGGAATTTACGAGCAATGTAAACAACACGTCGACAAGCAAAACAAGTGTATTCCCAAGCGTTACAAATCAATATGTATTTATAACTTCGAGCGAGATATTGAAATCGGCACGAGTGAGCGACTTGAACGGGCGCATAGTACTACAACAAAATTTGTTCGATAACCGTATCGACCTCTCGAACATGAGCAAAGGAATGTATATAATTGAAATTAGTACTGAGAATGGGATTGAGACGCATAAGGTGATTAGAAATTAATATGATTTGAAGATTTGAGAGATTTGAAGATTTGAGAGATTTGAAGATTTGAAGATTTGAAAACTGGAAGATTTGAAAATTTGAAAATTGGAAAATTGGAAGATTTATCCCTATAGGAATTAGGATTTAAAACTCTGATAATTATTAGATTACAAGGCAATACTTAATATAAAACAGTTAATAAAAAAAGTGCCGCTACGGATATATATTCCGTGGCGGCACTTTTTTTTAAATTAAAACGAGTAATAAATATGTTTTATGCTTTAATCACCAAATCGGTTAAAGCTTTGCGTACTTTGGGAGCTTTGGCTAAATAATCGGCTTCTTCGTTGCGATAGCCCAAAGCTAATATTGTTACTGATGAAAGATTTTGTGCTTCGAGACCTAAGATAGCATCGAGTGCGGCTGGATTGAAACCTTCCATTGGAGTAGCATCAACGCCTAACTCGGCCGCTGCAACCAATGCAACACCAAAAGCAATATAAGCTTGGCGGGCTGTCCATACAAAATTTTGTTCCTCGTTACCCGCAACAATTCCGCCAAACATGGCCTTGAAATCGTTCAAACCTTCAACAGGAATATTGCGCGTGGTGGCAATAAGTTGCATGTAAGTATCCACCATTTCTTGTGTTACTTTTTTGTTGGCCGCAAATACCAAAATGTGCGATGCCTCTTTAATTTGTGGTTGTTGACATGCCTCGGCAAATATTTTTTCGCGCAATGCTACGTCCGAAATTTCAACTACCTGAAAAGGCTGTAAACCAAATGATGTTGGTGCTAAATTAATCGCTTCGAGTATTTTTTCAACTTTATCTTGTGCCACCGATTGTCCGTTCATGCGTTTGGTAGCGTAACGCCATTGCAATGCTTTAATCAATTCCATATTTCTAAATTTTATTTTTTTGTTTTTGAATTATATTACTCAAACAATATATCGCATACGATAGTTTTTTGTGTTTTTGTTAAGTTTATATAAAAAACAACAATAACAACGAAGCCCCCTAACCCCTCCCTCCTACGTCATGAGGTAAACACCTAAAGGGGGAAAAAGAAGTTTGGAATACTGAGTATATTTGATATTGTTTCGAGTTTTAGGATAATGAGAATGTAGGGAAGTTTTGGGCAGAAAAAAAATGTTCAAGTCATTGATATAGTATGACTTGAACATTTACTCAAAAACAAAATATAATAAAAAACAATTAATCGAGATATTCGAAAAGCATTTCGGCAGGTTTGCGTACTTTGCTTTGGTAAGCGTTGTAATCTTTT
Source organism: uncultured Paludibacter sp. (assembly GCA_964515675.1). GTDB lineage: Bacteria > Bacteroidota > Bacteroidia > Bacteroidales > Paludibacteraceae > Paludibacter. The sequence goes on from CAZEVV010000118.1 coordinate 3,221, forward strand.
TCAACATCGCGATTGCCAATGGCCATCATGCATGTTGAAGCGACTTTTTGAGCATCGAGTTGCAAAAGGGCATCGAGGGCAGTGCTGCTAAAACCCTCGATAGGCACGGAATCGATATTGTCGAGTGCGGCGGCTGCCAAAGCAAAACCGAGCGCAATGTAAGCTTGACGCGACGCCCACACGAAGGTTTTGTCCTCGTCGAGTTCGCACATGCTGCTCACCATTTTGCGATAGCCAGCCAATTTTTCGGCCGTTTGATTGCGGGTAGTGGCAATGCGTGTGAAATATTCGTCGACCATTTCTGCTGTAATTTTTTTGTATGGGGCAAAAATGAGCAAGTGCGAACAGGTGGGAATTTGCGGTTGTCCTTGGGCTGCAATTTCGAATATTTTATCTTTAAGAGCTTGATTGCGAACCACAAAAACCTTAAAAGGCTGCATGCCCAATGATGTGGGCGCAAGTCGAATAGCTTCGAGAATGTTGGCTACTTTTTCGTCGGGAAATTGTGTCCCGTTCATCATTTTACTTGCGTAACGTTTGTTGAATTTATCTATATAATTCATTTTCGGAAAATTTATTGTTCTACTTAAAAAAAAATGAAATGCTTATGTGTGAAATCGGCATTTATTAGTGAGCTATAACGTAGAAATGCAGTGATTGTTTTGAGATTTTTGGTTTTTTATGCCAAAAAATAATGAGAAGTTGCTCATCCCCTCCCTCCTACGTCATGTTTACCTCATGAAGTATGAGGGAGGAGGTAAACGCCTCATGGGGGTGCTAAGCATGTATTGTTTACACAGTTTATTGGGAAACAGCGTTATTTCAACAAAAAACATTAAAAAAAATTGTAGGTGCAACATAATAAATGATACTTTTGTAGGAGTTTTCGAATGGGCTTGGAAAAAAATATTTTTCGAAAAAAACAATAAGTTTTCAGCCCTTATAAATTAATGAATTTTGAACTATTTAGCACATATATTTCTTTCGGGCAATAAAATGAGATTATCGTTGGGTAATTTTATTGGCGATTTTGTGAAGGGCAATCAGCACAAAAATTATCCGCAACAAATGCAACAAGGTATTTTGCTGCATCGTGCCATCGACCATTATACCGACAATCACCCAATAGTTTTAGAGTGTGTCGATTTTTTGCGCCCTAGTTTTGGTCGATATTCGGGTATTGTTTTGGATATGTATTTCGACTATTTTTTGGCGAAAAATTTCGAAAAGTACTCATCTATACCCTTTCGCTTGTTTTGTTATCGGTTTTATGCAACGGCTTTGCTTCATTATTTTTATCTTCCGAAAAGAGTGAAAGGTTTTATTTTTCATTTTGTAACAACCAACCGATTGGGCAAATATGCAACCAAACAAGGCTTGCATGGCTCGTTACAAATTATGCAACGGTACAAATCCAAAGCCATAGAACCCGACAATATTATTGCATTTTTAAATAATAACGAAAAATACTTAGAGAAGCAATTTGAGTTGTTTTTTGAAGATTTGAAAGATTTAGCCCCAAGCCCCTAATGGGGATGTGAAGAGGCGACAACGCGAGATTGAACGTTATAGGGTAATTTGAAGATTTGATGGATTTGAAGATTTGGAAATTTGTCCCGATCGCTATCGGGATTGATGGATTTGAAGATTTGAAGATTTGAAGATTTTATGATTTGGAAATTTGAAGATTTGATGGATTTGAAGATTTGAAGATTTGATGGATTTAAAGATTTTTAGATTTTAACATTTTGTTTACCAACAACTTAAACAAAACCACATCAAATAATATTTCGAATAACATTATTAAAATTAGTAACTACTCAGCACCTCAATAAGCAATTCTCATGATGTTTTTCGGAAATTTAAGCGCATAAAAATATCATATAAATATTTCCAAATTTAAGCGAATAGAAGTTCAACTTTGCTCCCTCCCCATCTTGTTCCCCCTTTAGGGGGTTAGGGGGCTGGGCTTGGGGGCAAATTAGTTATAAAAATTAACAGCGCATTACAGATATTGTTATGCAATATAAAATGATACACATTACTTAAATAAGAAGAAATTTTGATTAATTATGCTTTTGAATTTATATCTTTGCATTTTGATAAAAAACAAACAACAAAAATGTCTTCGAACAAAAATATCATCATAAAAGGTGCGCGGGTTCACAATCTGAAGAATATTGATTTAGAAATTCCACGCAATCAACTTGTAGTTATTACTGGGCTATCGGGCTCAGGAAAATCATCGCTCGCTTTCGATACCTTGTATGCCGAAGGGCAGCGTCGTTATGTAGAGAGTTTGTCGTCGTACGCACGTCAGTTTTTGGGGCGCATGAGCAAGCCCGAAGTGGATTACATAAAAGGATTGCCGCCCGCAATAGCCATCGAACAAAAAGTAAACACACGCAATCCGCGCTCGACAGTAGGCACTTCGACCGAAATTTACGAGTATATGAAACTGCTCTATGCACGTATTGGACGTACTTTTTCGCCCATTTCGGGCACTGAAGTGAAGCGTCACGAGGCATCTGATGTAATTGCTGCGGCCATGCTTTACCCCGCAGGCACAAGATTTATGGTACTTACAAAAGTAGCTGCGTGCACCGACTGTAAATTGCACGACGAGTTGCGCACATTGCAACAACAAGGTTTTAGTAGGGCGGAGTACAAAAACGAAATGTACAGCATCGACGATTTATTGAACAAAAAAGTAGAGTTGAAAGGCGATGAAGATGTGCATTTAATTATCGACCGTCTGACAGTGAGCGACGAGAACGATGCCATAAGCAGACTTACCGACTCGATAGAAACCGCTTTCAACGAAGGACATGGCATTTGTATACTTAAATTTTTTGTTGAAAAAAATGGAGAAAAAACATTCGAACAACAGGCTTTTTCGAAAAGTTTTGATGCCGATGGAATGACTTTCGATTTGCCATCGGTGCATATGTTCAGTTTCAACAGTCCGCTAGGCGCTTGCCCCACCTGCGAGGGTTTTGGGCGCGTTATAGGCATCGACGAAGATTTGGTGGTGCCCAACAAAACCCTATCGATTTACGAAGATGCAGTAGCTTGCTGGCGCGGCGAAGTGATGGGCGAATGGAAGCAACAGCTGATACAAAGTGCCTATAAGTTTAACTTTCCGGTGCACAAGCCTTATTACGAATTGACCGACGAACAACGTGAATTGCTATGGACAGGTAATCAATATTTTGAAGGTTTGAATGCATTTTTTAAACATCTCGAAGCAAATCAATACAAAATACAATATCGTGTAATGCTAGCGCGCTACCGTGGCAAAACTACTTGTCCCGACTGCAAAGGCAGCCGACTGCGCAAAGAAGCAAACTATGTAAAAGTGGCCAATGCAACTATTTCGGAGCTTGTATTAATGCCCATAAGCGATTTAAAAACTTTTTTCGACACCATATTGCTCAACGAACACGATGCTGCAATTGCCAAACGATTATTGATAGAAATAAACAACCGACTGCAATTTTTGCTCGACGTAGGGCTTAGTTACCTTACGCTCAACCGCTTATCAAACTCATTATCGGGTGGCGAGAGTCAGCGTATAAACCTAGCTACTTCGCTAGGCAGCAGCCTCGTGGGCTCGCTCTACATTCTCGACGAACCAAGCATTGGATTGCACTCGCGCGACACGCATTTGCTAATAAAAGTGTTAAAACAATTGCGCGACCTTGGCAATACTGTGGTAGTGGTGGAACACGACGAGGAAATAATGCGTGCTGCCGACCATATTATCGACATTGGGCCAATGGCAGGGCGCAAAGGTGGCGAAGTGATGTATGCGGGGGTAGCCCCACTGAAATCCAATACAGCGGCGGCAATTGACACGTCAAAGTCATTTACGCTTAAATATTTAATGGGCGACGAAAAAATTGAAATTCCCACACAACGCCGTAAGTGGAGCAATTATATCGAAATTGTTGGAGCACGCGAAAACAATCTCAAAAACATAAATGTAAAATTCCCACTCAATATAATGACAGTGGTAACAGGCGTTAGTGGTTCGGGAAAATCGTCGTTGGTGCGCAATGTTTTGTACAGCGCACTCAAAAAACACTATGGTGGCGTGGCCGAGCGCAATGGACAATTCAGCGAGTTGCGTGGTTCGATGCACCTTGCCAAGGATATTGACTTTGTGGATCAAAACCCCATTGGACGGTCGTCGCGCTCGAACCCAGTGACTTACATTAAAGCATACGACGAGATACGCAAACTTTACGCCGACCAACAATTGTCGAAACAAATGGGTTATAGCGCGTCGTTTTTTTCGTTCAATACCGATGGCGGTCGCTGCCCCGAGTGTCAGGGCGAAGGAACAGTAACCGTTGAAATGCAATTTATGGCCGACTTGGTGTTGGAGTGCGAACATTGTAATGGTAAACGTTTCAAGCAAGACATACTCGAAGTGCAATACCGTGGACAAAACATTCACGATGTACTGGAAATGACAGTAAACCAAGCCATTGAGTTTTTTGACGAAGGCACTGGTACAACCGAAAAAAAGATAGTAAAACGTTTAAAACCTTTGCAAGATGTGGGCATAGGCTATGTAAAACTTGGCCAATCGAGCAGTACACTATCGGGCGGCGAGAGTCAGCGCGTGAAGTTGGCATCGTTTTTGGCCAACGAAAAGCCCGAGCCAACCATTTTTGTATTCGATGAACCTACCACAGGTTTGCACTTTCACGACATAAAAACGCTACTCAAGGCCTTTGATGCTTTGATTGCAAAAGGACATACAGTACTCATTATCGAGCACAATGTTGAAGTAATAAAATGTGCCGACCATATTATTGACATTGGGCCCGAAGGTGGTGTGAATGGTGGTAATTTGGTATTTGCAGGCACACCCGAAGAAATTGTACAATGCGAAGCATCGTATACGGGGAAATATTTGAAAGATTTGAAAATTTGAAATTTGAAGATTTGAAGATTTGAAGATTGTGCTTCGGGTTATATTTAAAACTAAATAGTAAATGGTTAAATAGTAAATAATTTTTATTATGAAAAGAGCATTGCCACTACTTATTGTGCTTATTATTAGCAGTCAGTTTTTGTTTTCGAATGTAAACACCGATGAATCGATAGATTCGTTGCGTGCACTGCAAAACGAGACCCAACAAATACTTTTGCGCGACTCGTTGCGTAAAATGGAACTCGCATTAAAAATTAATAGTTTACGAGCTAACGAACTTCTCGAAAAAGAAAACTTGCAAAACGAACTGAGACGTATCGAGCAAGAGGATAGTGTGCGTAAAGCATCGTTGAAAAAAGAAACTGCGCGTGTAATAGCCAATATAAAAGCACATCCGGTGGTTTTGTTTAACGACACTATATTTAATATTTACAACAAAATTGGCTCGCTCACTGCAAAAGAACGTGCTTTCAATATATCGAAACGAATTAAAAAACTGTTTGATGATGAGTTTTTGAACCTCGACAGTTTACAAATAACGCAAAGCGAAAATAATTATGATATTGTAATTGGTGAAACCATATTAATGAGCGTATCGGAATTGGACGGATTGGTTAATAATTTATCGCAATCGGAATTGGCCAACAATTACCTTAAAGCCATACGCGAAAGTATCGAAACTGCACGGTCGGAAAGAAGTTTATTACAAACAGCAAAGCGAATAGCATTGGTTTTGCTCATACTTTTTAGCATGTATTTTTTAATTCGTTTGGTAAAAATTGCGTTTCTGCGTATCGAAAGTTTTGTAGATAAAAATAAAGATAGGTTTTTACGCAACTTGGCCTATAAAGACTATACTTTTTTATCCGCTGAGCAAGAAATGCTTATCATACAGCGATTGCTGAAGATTGCCAAATGGCTTATCATTGCCATACTTGTATATCTTATTTTGCCTTTAATGTTTAGCATCTTCCCTTTTACGCGCAATTGGGCCGATACGCTGTTTCAACTCATTTGGTCGCCATTTCGGAATATCCTTCTATCC
>CAZEVV010000119.1:0-9184 GCA_964515675.1 uncultured Paludibacter sp.
GCACGCAAAATTGCAAAGATGAACCCAACAGAGGCGATTAGGAAAAGGGGGTAGAAAAGCTGTAGCCCCAAACCCCTTAAGGGGCTAATATTAGCTACACTCACTCTAATCGGTAATTGCGAAATAAATAAACCATGAATAATTCAATCATTTTTCAACTTCCCACATTCCCCCTTTAGGCGTTTACCTCATGACGTAGGAGGGAGGGGTTAGGGGGCTGAATGTAAACAAATAACATCATGTTTAGATTTTTATTAAAAGGATTAATGCGCGACAAAAGTCGTAGTTTGTTGCCCATAATTGTTGTTGCATTGGGCGTTACAACAACAGTTTTTTTGCAGGCTTATATGACGGGTGTTTTGACCGACAGCATCGAATCGACAGCTAATTTTAGCTCCGGACATGTAAAAGTAATGACCAAGGCTTATGCCGAAAACATTTCGCAATCGCCTAACGAATTTGCGCTTAATAATGCCAATGAGCTAAAAGCAGAACTTAAAAATTACTATCCGCAACTGAATTGGGTTAGCCGGATAAAATTTGCAGGCTTAATTGATGCGCCCGATAGCACAGGCAACACGCGCTCGCAAGGCAATGCAGCCGGATTGGGCATCGACTTATTGAGCAATACTAACGAAATTGTACGCATGGGACTTACCGACAAACTCGTAAGTGGACGATTCCCTGCAACCGCAAACGAAGTGCTGATAAGCAACGAATTTTTCACCAAAATGCAACTTGCGCTAGGCGACGAAATTACCCTGCTTGCAAGCGGCATGTGGGGCGACATGGCCATGCACAACTTCAAAATTGTAGGCACACTGCACTTTGGCATCAGCATGCTCGACCGCGGTATGTTAATAGCCCACATCGACGAAGTACAGCTGGCTTTGGGCATGGAAAATGCAGCAGGCGAGATACTTGGTTTTTTGAAAAACGAAAACTACAGTAACAAAAGTACAACGCCAATTGCACACGACTTTAATAACAAAAACACGTCCGACGACCAATTTGCACCTACCATGCTCACCTTGAGCCAAATGGATGGCATGGATTTTTTTGTTGCTTATGCCGAATACATGCAATTCATTATCATTTTCGTTTTCATTTTGGCACTATCAATCGTTTTGTGGAACGCCGGATTATTGGGTGGATTGCGCCGCTATGGCGAATTTGGCTTGCGACTGGCCATTGGCGAAAACAAAACCGAAATTTATGTTTCGCTTATTGGCGAGGCACTTATGGTGGGCGTTGTTGGGTCGGTTATTGGCGTTATCTTCGGTCTTGCAGCAGCGTGGGCCATGCAAACTTATGGCTTAGACGTGGGCGACATGATGAAAGATTCGCAAGTAATTATGCCAACGGTAATGCGTGCAAAAATAACTACTGCAACTTATTATATTGGTTTTGTACCGGGTATAATATCGACAGTGTTAGGCGCAATATTGGCTGGCATTGGCATTTACAAACGACAAACAGCACAACTTTTTAAAGAATTGGAGAATTAAAAAATTATCAAATTTGAAGATTATTAGATTGGAAGATTTGAAAATTGGAAAATTTGAAGATTGGAAGGATTTGTCCCGATCGCTATCGGGATTGAAGATTTTTAGATTGGAAGATTGGAAAATTGGAAGATTTGAAAATTGGAAAATTGGAAGATTTGAAGATTGGATGGATTTGTCCCGATCGCTATCGGGATTGAAGATTGGAAAATTTGAAGATTGGAAGACAACCCTATTTGAAACACCTATTATATCATTAATAAAAACAATATTTTGAAAAAGATGAAAACAAAAAATAATTTCACACTTGCACTTGCTTTATTGCTAAGCACAATTTCAATGGCGCAACAACCCAATGTACGCAACATAATGCAAAAAGTCGACGAAAATATGTCGGCACGCACACGTATAATGACCATGCAAATGGAAATTGAAACCGCACGCGGCACACGCACCATCGAATCGCGCAGTTGGAGCGAAGGCGACAACAAAGCTTTTACCGAATACCTTGCACCAGCACGCGAACGAGGCACCAAAATGCTAAAACTCGACAAGCAACTTTGGATTTTTTCGCCATCAACCAATCGCACAGTACAAATATCAGGGCATATGCTGCGCCAATCGGTAATGGGTAGCGATATGTCATACGAAGATATGATGAACGACACACCCCTGCTCGAACAATACAATGCAAGCATCGAAAGTGAGGAGACGAAAAACAACAGAAAGTGCTGGGTAATAATACTTACTGCAAAAACCGAAAGTTCGGCCTATCATACCCAAAAGCTATGGGTGGACCAAGAGCGTTTCGTAGCTTTACAAACCGACCTTTATTCGAAAAGTGGCAAACTACTCAAAAGCATAAAGTTCGACAATGTACAACGCATACAAAACCGCTGGTTCCCTACAACAATGCACTACAAAGACATGCTAAAAGATGGCAAAGGCACAACCATACGCATTACCGACATTCAGTTCAATGCAACAATACCTGCTAGCACATTCAACAAAGCGAATTTGAGATAGATGTTAGTTTTGAGTATTGAGTATTGAGTATTGAGTTACTGTGCTGGCGCGGATTTGCAATCCGTGCTACGATTTAATGGCGCGGATTGCATCCAACGGTCAGCGACCAAAGGAAGATAAATCCGCGCTAGCTGGGGATTCCTCGCTACGCTTCGGAATGACAGGTTCATTTTTTTTTATTTGGGGGCGGGTGATAAATCCGCGCCAGCGGCGTTGTCTATATGTGTCAGTTTGTTGTTGTCAGAACTCAGAACCTCCCTCGTACCTCAGGTTTACCTCCTCCCTCATACTTTGGGAGGTAAACATGAAGTATGAGGGAGGAGGCAGGCTCAAAACTCTATACTCCAACCACTCAACTCAATCCCACAATTTCATTATTCACCCAATCGATATGCAGTGCTTGGGGTGTTTTGGGCAATCCAGGCATGCGCATTATGCTGCCAGCAACCGCCACCACAAACTCGGCGCCATTGTTAAGCAAAATATCATTGATGTGTATGTCGAAGTTTTTAGCAACGCCATAGGCTTTTTCGTCATCGGAAAACGAATATTGCGTTTTTGCTATACAAATAGGGTATTTGTTGGCCTCGCTGTTTTCGAGCTTTTGCAATTGCGCTTGGGCTTTTTTGCTAAAAACAACTGCATTGGCACCATATATTTTTTGAGCTACTTTCTCAATTTTCACACTCAAATTATCCTCGTCGTTGTACGTGAATTGGAGTGGCTCAATTGAAGTTTTTGCCTCAATCATTTCAACAGCTTTTGTGGCGAGTGCAGCAGCGCCTTTTCCGCCCTGAGCAAAAGCTTCGTTCACAGCAAAACCAACACCCATGGCAGCACAATGTTGCGCAATCAGAGCTATTTCGCTATCAGTATCGAAAGCATATTTGTTGAATGCCACCAACACATCGAGCCCAAACGAACGCATATTTTCGATGTGTTTGTCCATATTGGCCAAACCAAGGCGCAAACCCTCGTCGTTGGGCTGTTTGATATTAGCAACATCAACGCCGCCATGCATTTTAAGGGCTTGTGTAGTAACCACCAAAACCGACAGTGCAGGTGTGAGTCCCGCTTTCCGACATTTGATATTCAGGAACTTTTCGGCGCCAAGGTCGGCACCAAAACCTGCTTCGGTAATAACATATTCGCAATGTGTGAGGGCCATTTTGGTGGCAACAATCGAGTTACAACCGTGCGCAATATTTGCAAAAGGGCCGCCATGTACAAATGCAGGTGTGTTTTCGGTGGTTTGCACCAAGTTGGGATTGAATGCATCTTTTAGCAAAACAATAATTGAACCCGCAATGCCGAGGTCCTTTACTGTAAATGCATCGCCATTGTGCTTATAGCCCAAAACAATTTTTTCGATACGGCGACGCAAATCGTCCATGTCGGTAGCCAAGCACAAAATAGCCATAATTTCGGATGCTGGCGTAATATCAAATCCCGCTTCGGCAGGTACGCCATTGCCAGCACCACCCAAGCCAGTTACAATCTGACGCAAGCTGCGGTCGTTCACATCCATTACGCGGCGCCAAACCACTTGTTTTAGGCCTCCAGCCTCGGCTTTGTTTTGGTGAATATAATTGTCGAGCAATGCCGATATCATATTATTGGCTGTAGTAATGGCGTGAAAATCGCCTGTGAAGTGCAAGTTGATATTCTCCATAGGCAAAACCTGCGCATATCCGCCACCAGCAGCACCACCTTTCATGCCAAAGCAGGGGCCAAGCGAAGGCTCGCGTAAAGCAACAGCTGCCTTTTTGCCAATAAAGTTCATGCCCAATGCCAAACCAATGGACACCGTTGTTTTGCCAATACCCGCTTTTGTAGGGGTTATTGCAGTTACCAATATAAGCTTATTTTTGTTTATTTTTTTATTGTCGATAAGTGCAAGCGGCAGTTTTGCCATGTGTGCGCCATAAGGCACCAATTGTTCGGGGTCGATATTTATGTCCTGTGCAATGACAGCAATTTTCTTTAATGTTGCCGTGCGAGCAATTTCTATGTCCGATTTCATTACGAAATTATTAATATTGATTGAATATGAAGCTTTTGCGCAAATAAACAAAAGCTGTGCAAAAATACAAAAAAAATGCGAGAAACCGATGTTCAATATTTTGATAAACGCAAAATCATACATACCCAAACAACTCAGCACTTTAAGAAGTAGTTTATTTGGCACTTTTAGTAAAATTGTAGCCCGAAAAATGTATTTCTCGCAACAAAACATCCCAATGCATCTACGTAAAAATTCGCGCTAGCGACTATATCGCAAATAAATATAAAGGCGCTATTGGAATGACAATTTTAGTTTTTACATATTGAAGTTTGAAATTCCTCGCTACGCTTGGGAATGATAGGTTACAATTTTTACTGGGGTGAGGGAGATTTGGCCTATAACCGTTGTTTGCAATCCGCACAAGCGGCGAGTAGTGGGGTTAGAATTACGAGTAGATACATTTTTTTTAGACTGCCTATTAGCACTGATGCTTTTTTGCAGGCATTTAAATAACAAAAAAACACCCTTTAGTGTTATAACATACGTTCAAAAACCGCATTAAAGCTACAAAGTTTGGCATCACAACAAAAACGCAAAAAAAAACCGCATATTTATACCGGACATTTTTCAACGCCAAATTGTTACATCAGATAAAGTTAACTGACATAAATTTAATGCATTGCCGCAAACGATTGCAGCAAAAAAGAATGTTTTTTCGAAACATCAAAGCATCGACCAAATGCATTAAATGTATATTTGTAAATCAATGTCGTTAAGTTAGCAGAACATTATAATCTCTTGTAATTCATTGAATAAGACCTTTTCGGTCGATGATTTCGTTCGTTCGATCGTCCTGGTCTAATGATTTCTCGAGTTTTGAAAACGATTTCATCAAATGCACATAATGCCGCTCCATAATCTCTTTTTATGAAAACTGCAACCAAAATATCTCTTGTCATTGCAATGGCACCAGTTCGATTAATCTTTTGATCATGTTTTCTTTTATCATTTGCGCTGTATTCTTCTCTCACTTTTTCTTCTATTGGAAAGGCATAAACCGAACATAATGTGAGCAAAAACATTTTTGCATAAAAATCTTGCTTTACAGCAATGGCTGTTTTTCCTGAGAAATTTTCCACTTCCACTCTATTTTTCAGCAGTTTATATGCTTCTTCCTCATTCCAACGCAAATGATACAACTCTTTAAAATCTTGATGTTCGTACTTCTCCATATCTGTTAGTGAAGTGCAGAGTATTTCAACTTCATTGTTCTCTAGCTCAATCAAGATAAGTCTGCATTTTATTTCTTTATCATGCCATTCAGGAAATTCTTTTAAGAGCTTTCTGTCTTTTTTTGGCAGTTTCAAAGTGATGATTTGCTCTTTGAGTCCACTTTTTCTAAATTTATCAACCTCTAACCACCAATTTTCTTTCATTCGAACACAAAAATTGAGCTTTTTTGCCATAAGCAGAAAAAATAATGCAATACTGGGATAGCCTCTGTCTAAAAGTATCAGATCCTCTTCCTCTCTTGCAAATTCCAAATGCTTATAAAATAAATCACGCTCACTTGAACTATATGGTGACATTTGAGAATCTACTGCAATCAAATTCAACACATCATAAAACACTGAACATAGCGCCAATGACCGTTCGCTATCCGCCTTAGGTCCAAATGAATGAACGCCAAATTCTTCCTTAATTGTTTTGTGGTTGGGCAAGACCAAACGAGTGCCATCAACAGCCATTAAGCGCATTCCATACCAAGTGTAGACTTCATTGTTTTCATAAAAACTATTTACTGTAACCTCATTGAGGCGTTTAAACGCCCAAGGGTTGAGTTTTTGGCGAGCCTGACTAAATGCGCTTTTAGTAACTTCGCGTATGTTGAAGTCGGCATTATTCATGCTTTTGAAAAATCGGTCCAAGTCACGTTGTATTGAACTGCATGATGACATAATCAAAACAATTAGATTTTTTAATGTAAGTTTTCGCTCACGAGTAAACACCCCTTTAAGGCCGTCTTTTGAACGGCTCGTAAACTCTTTACTATCAAGTTCATATCCTATTATGTTATTAGTTTTTACACGTTTGTCTGTTTTAATTAGAAATTGAGAGATACCCCCCTTATACCCTATAAAGATACGCAATTAAAATTAATTAGCAAAATTATCAATCGATTTTTTTTCAACTATTTACATTGATTTCTTAACTTAACGACATTGATTTGTAAATTGTAAATTTTTGAAATATTATTGTGAAACTTTTTAAAATTATTTTTATGAAAAAAATTACTTTGTTGATAGGGGTGTTGTTAATGATAATACTCACAAACACATATTACGCGAATGCTCAAGAAACAATAACATGGAGATCAGAAGCAGGGAATGGAAATTGGTCAAACACTGACGAAAGCAACATAAACAATTGGTATAGAGCAGGCGATGGTTGGAATGTAAGAAGACCAGACCTTGCACGAGGACAATGGTCAGCAGCTACAGTAACAAAATCATATAACATATTAAGGTTTAACAATAATGCTGAGCCTATCATGACTGCAGATGCAGAACCAGGAGGTGCTAAGTACTATATACATAGAATACAATTTGAGAACTCTACAGATAGAACAATCACAGCTCCAGGAGCAGCCTACCTTGCACTTGGCGGAGGGTCTGCAAATGCAAATGCTAAAATTGAAGCAATGCATAACACTGGTACAGGCTCTTACACATTCAACATCGAAATAGACTATGAAAAAACCGTTGAGCTCAATCCCGTATCAGGCAATCTTATTTTCAACTCATTAATAAACAACAATGGTCATAGGACAGATATTTGGGGTGCTAACAATAAAACTATCACTTTTTCAGGTGGGCTATCGGGAACAGGCGGTCTAACATTGAAACAAAATTCAAAAGTTGTATTTACATCAGCTGCAACTTATAGTGGTGATACTTTTGTTGATGCAGGTACTTTTGAGATACAAAACAATTTTTCTTCTGCTACAATTACAATTGCGAATGGAGCGAAATTAATTATAAATGGCTCTAATGTAACTGTTCAAAATATAACAATAAATACCGGTGGTATCGTCGAAGTGCTTGCAGGCAAACAACTCACAGTTGCAGGCACCCTCACCAACAACGGCACCCTCACTTTAAAATCGGATGCAAATGGCACAGCTACATTGCTCAACAGTGGCACAGTATCGGGGAGTGGCACTTACAATGTGGAGCAATACCTAGCCCACGCACGCAACTGGTATGTTTCGTCGCCACTTACTGCGGCTACTGTGCCAGCTTCGGGATACACTATTCATAGGCGCAACGAAGCAGCAGCTACATGGGACCCCGTAAGTTCGGGTACTTTCACACCAGGACTTGGATATGTTGCATTGCCTACTGCTGCTTCAACGCTTAATTTTAGCGGAGGATCTATAAATACGGGCAATGTGGCTATCGCGCTCACCAAATCGGGGGCTACTTCAAATGGTTTCAATCTTATTGGTAATCCATATCCTGCACATCTTACATGGCTGAAAGCATTTACCGATGCAAATGATGCACTTATCGAACCTACTATATGGTATCGCACCAATGCAGGTACTGCCAACAATAGCGGGCAGTGGTCGTTCCAAACTTATAATGCAAATAGTGGCGTAGGCGTGCCATCTGGCACAACCGGAAAAATACCGCCCATGCAGGCATTTTGGGTAAGGGCAAAAACAGCGGGTACGCTCACTTTAAACACGACAACGCTTACACGCTCGCACGAAACAGGCAATCCGCTCAAAGCACCCAAAGTGGAACAAATGCCAAAAGTGCGCTTGCAAATCAGCAACGAGGTGTACACCGACGAATTGTTGTTGTATTTCAACGAGAATGCTTCGGATGGCTTTGATGCTTACGACTCGCGCAAAATGTTCATAAACAATACAGTTTCGGAATTTTACACCCTTGCCGAAAACGAAAAATTAGTGATAAACGGCAGACAACATTTGCTCGATAATACGATTGTGCCATTGGGTATAAATATTGCCAATACAGGCAATTATGTAATTCGTGCAAACGAAATTTCGAATATACCAACCAACATGCAAGTGCTATTGCGCGACAATGTAACAAGCGAAGACTTCGACCTACAAAACAGCGAAGGCAAAACACTGACATTGAACAAAGAAAACGAAATATCGCGCTACAGCTTGGTATTTAAAGTTGTGGGTGGCACAACCGACACTCAACTTGCAAACATCAAAGATTGGCAAATTGAGAAAATTGGCAGCAACGTGTTTACTGCCCGAGTGAGCAACACAAACAACAAGCCCTCGCGACTCGTTGTGTACAATGGTTTAGGACAAAAAGTACAAGACATTGGCTTTGCAACCGAAAGTATAAGCTTCTCGTTATCAACCAAGGGCGTATATCATATAAAACTTATCAACAATGGCGTTGAAAGTGTAAAATCGTTTGTATATTAATATGTCGAATCGCAAAAAAAACAGAACAGATATGAAATCAACTAGAAAATATAAAAGTCCGACACTAAGTACCATAAGCATCGACAAAGAAATTTCGTTGGCACTACAATCGCCACCATGTGGCCCTGGCGAGTGTAACAATCAGTTGCACAACAACAATACAAACAATCC
>CAZEVV010000120.1:0-9184 GCA_964515675.1 uncultured Paludibacter sp.
TTCAAAAAAAATGAGGTGGAGTTCGTTTGTTTAGATTTCCAAACATCATTTTTCAATGCTTATTTAATGTTATGTGAAAAGCGCAATATTTAATGTATTGTGCTTTTAGTTTGCTTTGGATAGTTGCTTTGCCAATTTTTATTGGTATAGGCATCGTTCATTATCCTTAAAAACCGATACAAAAGTATGTGAAAGATTTGAAATTGGCAAGAGTATTTCACAACTTCTATGTATTTAACATTTGAGTTATAAATACTGAGTTATGTGTCTCGTGATTGTTGTTTTGTAGTTTAAATTTTAAGGAAAATCGAAAATGGCAAACTGATAAAAATACTATCTCGTACTTTGAATATTTTTTTGTATTTTTGCAGGCGTTTTTTATTAAATACAAAAAAGCCCATTGGCACATCAAAATATATTGAATCATGACAAAGTTTAAAGAGTATTCCGGACTGAATTTATCCGAAGTAAATAAGCAAATTTTGCAGCGTTGGAACGAGTTAGATATTTTTAATAAGAGTATTACTAGCCGCGAAGGGCAACCCTCGTACGTGTTTTTCGAAGGTCCACCATCGGCCAATGGTATGCCCGGAATTCACCATGTTATGGCGCGCGCTATCAAAGATATTTTTTGCAGATACAAAACCATGCAGGGCTTCAAAGTAAATCGTAAAGCTGGCTGGGATACGCATGGCTTGCCCGTGGAACTTGGCGTGGAAAAAGCGCTTGGAATTACGAAAGAGGACATTGGTAAAAAAATTACGGTAGACGAGTACAATGCTGCTTGTCGCAACGACGTAATGAAATATACCAAAGAATGGGAAGAACTGACGACCAAAATGGGCTATTGGGTGGACATGAACGACCCTTATATTACTTACGACAACAGATATATCGAAACTTTGTGGTGGTTGCTCAAACAATTGTACAACAAAAACTTGCTGTACAAAGGCTATACTATTCAACCTTTTTCGCCTGCTGCTGGCACCGGACTTAGCACGCACGAACTCAATCAGCCGGGCTGCTACCGCGATGTAAAAGACACAACTTGCGTAGCGCAATTTAGAATAAAAAAACTGCCCCCTAAATCCCCCATAGGGGACTTGTTGGACAGTGCGAACAATAAAGCCGAAAGTTTGAAATGCCTAACTGCTAATCCATTACTTTATTCTAGAATTAAAGAATTAGCACTGGAACATAGAAAATATCCAACACCTGCAGAAGATGCATTATGGATGAACTTAAAAGGCAAGCAACTTAAAGGTTTTAAATTCAGAAGACAACATATTATAGCTGATTGTATTGTTGATTTTGTTTGCATTGATAAAAAACTCATCATTGAAGTTGATGGTGGATATCATGAAAATCCAGAAATAGTTGAATATGATAAACTTCGCACGGAGCTTTTAGAATCATTAGGATATAAAGTTATTCGATTTACAAACGAAAATGTGCTTGTTGATATGGAATCTGTTTTAACTAAAATTGAAACAGAATTAAGTAATCAAAAGTCCCCCAAGGGGGATTTAGGGGGCAACGTATTCTTCCTCGCATGGACAACAACGCCTTGGACATTACCCTCGAACACTGCACTTTGCGTTGGCCCAAATATCGATTATGTATTGGTTGAAACAAAAAACCCATACACAAAAGAAGCATGTAAACTAATTTTGGCAGAGGCTTTAACTGCACAGGTATTGGGTAAAAACGAATACGAAATTATTGGAAAATGTAAAGGCGCCGAACTTGCCTGAACCGAATACGAGCAATTAATTCCATGGGTTAGTGGTTATGTAAACGAAGGTGACTTTAAGTCCCCTAAGGGGGATTTAGGGGGCCCTTTTCGTGTAATTACTGGCGACTTTGTAACTACCGAAGATGGCACGGGTATAGTGCACATTGCTCCTACTTTTGGTGCCGACGATGACCGCGTGGCCAAACAAAATAATATTCCACCGCTTTTGATGTTCGATGTTGATGGTAACCGCCAACCTATGGTAGATCGCTCGGGTAAATTTTTCAGAATTGAAGACCTTGACCCGCAATTTGTGAAAGACAATGTAAACACCGATTTATACGCCGAATTTGCTGGTCGCTATGTGAAAAATGCATACGATGCTACGCTCACCGAAAGCGACGAAACGCTCGATGTATCGATTTGCATAATGCTAAAACAACAAGGGTTGGCATATAAAATTGAAAAACATACGCACAACTATCCACACTGCTGGCGTACCGATAAACCTGTGCTTTATTACCCGCTGGATAGCTGGTTTATTCGCACAACGGCTTGTCGCGAAGAGATGATGCAACTGAACGACACCATTAACTGGAAACCCGTATCGACAGGTACTGGGCGCTTTGGCAAATGGTTGGAAAACTTGCAGGATTGGAATTTGAGTCGTAGTAGGTATTGGGGCACGCCGCTACCTATTTGGCGCACCGAAGATGGCACCGAGGAAATTTGTATTGGCTCGGTTGAAGAGTTGATAGCCGAAATTGAAAAATCGGTAGCAGCAGGTTTTATGGCCGAAAACCCTTACAAAAACTTTAAAGTTGGCGAATATACTGCCGAAAATTATGCAGTTGAAAATATCGACTTGCATCGCCCTTATGTCGATGGCATCGTGTTGGTGTCGGCCAGCGGCAAAGCCATGAAACGCGAACTCGACTTGATAGATGTGTGGTTCGACTCGGGCGCTATGCCTTATGCGCAATTGCACTATCCGTTCGAAAATGCCGATTTAATTGACAAAGGAACAAATTTCCCTGCCGATTTTATTTCGGAAGGTGTGGACCAAACACGTGGTTGGTTTTTCACGCTGCACGCCATAAGCACCATGATTAAAGGTTCGGTGGCATTTAAAAGCGTTATTTCCAATGGCTTGGTGCTCGATAAAAATGGAAACAAAATGTCGAAACGCCTTGGCAATGCCGTGGACCCATTCGTTACAATCGAAAAATACGGTTCGGATCCCTTGCGTTGGTACATGATGACCAATGCATCGCCATGGGACAACCTTAAATTCGACATAGAAGGCATCGAGGAAGTGCGCCGCAAATTCTTCGGTACGCTTTACAATACTTATTCGTTTTTTGCACTCTACGCCAATGTCGACAACTTTACATATGCCGAAGCCGAAATTCCGGTGAACGAGCGTCCCGAAATTGACCGCTGGGTGCTATCGTTGCTCAACACTTTGGTGAAAGAGGTAACAGAGCATTACGAAAACTACGAGCCAACACGCGCTGGCCGTGCCATTTCGGACTTTGTGGGCGAAAACCTGAGTAACTGGTACGTGCGCCTCAACCGCAAACGCTATTGGGGTGGCGAGTACGACAAAGATAAAATTGCTGCTTATCAAACGCTTTATACATGCCTCGAAACAGTGGCTCGCTTAATGGCGCCTATTGCTCCATTTTTTGCCGAACAATTGTATTTGGACCTTAAAGCCCCCCTAAATCCCCCATCAGGGGGGGACTTTGAAGAATATTCAGTCCACTTATCAAAATTCCCGGTTTGCAACACGAGTCTCATCGATACAAATTTAGAAGAATGCATGCAGTTGGCGCAACAAAGCTCGTCGCTCATATTGGCATTGCGCCGCAAGGCCGAGAAAAAAGTGCGTCAGCCGCTCACAAAAGCTGTGGTGCCTGCTGCCGACGATAAAATGTACGAGCAAATTCGCTATGTGGCCGATTTGATTAAAGCCGAAGTAAATGTAAAAGAAATTGAAGTGATTCCGGCCGATGCCGACATGGAAAATATGGTTAAAAAAATCAAGCCAAACTTCAAAACATTGGGCAAAAAATATGGCAAGCAAATGAAGGAGATTGCGCTTGCTTTTGCTAGCTTCGACAAAACACAAATTGCAACCATCGAGCAAAAAGGCGCATACACACTTAGTTTGCCCACAGGCGATGTTGAAATTACTACCGAAGATGTTGAAATAATTACCGAAGACATGCCCGGATGGTTGGTGGCCAACGAAGGCAAATTGACCGTTGCGCTCGACATTACCGTTACCGACGAATTGTTGCGCGAAGGTATTGCCCGCGAATTGGTGAATCGTATACAAAACATTCGCAAAACCAATGGTTACGAAATTACCGACAAAATATTGGTTGAAATACAACGCAACGAGAACATTAATGCAGCAGTAGAGGCCTTTGCCGATTACATTGCAACACAAACACTGGCTACAAAAGTAGCATTGGTGGATGCGGTTGAAAATGCTGTGATATTGGATTTCGACGAGTACGAAGTTGTTGTAGGTGTGGCAAAAGTATAATTTGCTGTGTTAGCGCTTAACAAGCATTAATTGGAGAATATTTATATTTGTGTAGTTTGGTACCACAACAACCAAGCTACGCAATATAAAGCACTTAATATAAGGCCGTTTAATTCTAATTAATCTACAAGGCTAACATCATAAAAACAAACACGAAGGTTTTTTGTTAAAATATTATGCTGCAAAGCAAAAATATTTCAAACAATTTTCTTATATTCGCACTCGAATAGTAAAAACAATAGAAAACAGTAGTTTTCAGTATAAAAAGCTAATACATCAACCATTTAAAATTACAAAATTATGTCAGAAAAAACCAGATATAGTGATGCCGAGTTGGATGAATTCAGAAAACTCATTAACGAGAAGCTCGTTAAGGCTCAAAAAGAATATGAGGAGTTGCGTAATAATATTGCCAATTTGGATGGTAATGATGTAATGGATACATCGCCAACTTTCAAAGTATTGGAAGAAGGAGCTGCAACCCTATCGAAAGAAGAATCGGGACGATTGGCACAACGACAAATGAAGTTTATTCAGCATTTGCAGTCGGCTTTGGTACGCATCGAAAACAAAACTTACGGTGTTTGTCGCGAAACAGGTAAATTGATACCCAAAGAACGACTACGTGCAGTGCCTCATGCTACATTGAGCATCGAAGCAAAAAATGACAAACGATAAAACACTCACTTGTCGACACTTTTTTAAAAGTTTCGAACAAATGATTGTATGCCAAATTAAAACATTAAAATATGCCCCTCGCCAACAGATTTCAAAATAATGAATCTGCACGAGGGGTTTTGTTTAGCCCCCAAAAGCTATTTAATTGCTAGCTAAATAAAATGCTAAGTATGTTTTACTTGTATTGAGGCCGTAAAAGAAAAATCGTGTTTAATAATAAATGATTTATAAATTTTTTTGAATGAATAAAGAACAAAAAAAACAAGTATATCTTGCTTCCGGAGTTATATTTCTGGTTTTGCTAATCGATCAAATATCGAAATTTTACATAAAACTCAACTTTGCCTTGGGCGAACATGTCGAAGTATTCAGTTGGTTCAAAATTTTCTTCATCGAAAACAATGGCATGGCCTTCGGGTTGGAGATTATCGATAAACTCTACCTAACACTTTTCAGAATAGTGGCAGTAGGTGGATTGATTTATTTTGTGTACACATTGATAAAGAAAAACGCGCGCACAGGCTACATACTTGCTGTGGCTATGCTTTTGGCAGGGGCAGCGGGCAACATTATCGACTCGGTGTTTTACGGCGTTATTTTTAGCGACAGCATTGGTATGCCTGCTACCTTTATGCCCGAAACAGGAGGTTATGCAACACTTTTTCATGGCAAAGTGGTGGACATGCTTTATTTCCCAATCATTAAAAATGCCGAAGGACAAACGCTCTTTTTCTCGCCAGTATTCAATGTTGCCGATTCGGCCATTAGTGTCGCTGTGGCAATAATTTTGATTTTCTTCCGAAAAGATTTGAACGATAGTTTGGAGACGAAGAAAGAGGAGAAAGCTGAGTAAGAGTTTTGAGTAATCGGTAAGCGGCAAGCAGTAAGCGGTAAGCAGTAAGCGGTAGGCGGTCCCGATGCTCGGGATGTCGGAATACTCCATAATCAGTGAGCGGTAAGCGGTAAGCGGTAAGCAGTATTAAGTAGATTAATTGACAAACAGTTTTATATGCTAAATTAAAGATTTTCGAATAAATCTTATCAACAGCACAATGCCAGTAGAGACGTGGCATGCCGCGTCTCTTAGCCACGAGCTTGCTCGTCAGAAATCAAAACAACAAAAATAAAAGAATCTTTCAATCAACGCTCGTTCCCTCTCCCCCCCCCCGATTGACGGGGCAGGCCCGATAGACGGGGTAAATTGGGAGAGGGCTAGGGAGAGGTCTTCTTTTTAATTATATTACACAAATGAATTTTCGTACATTTTTACATGCATTAATTTTTACACTGATAATTATTTCGGTATCAGTGGCGTGTACCCGCCGACCTGACGATGTACTCAGTCGTAAAAAAATGGAGCAAGTGCTTACCGACTTACACAAGCTTGACGGCACATTAATGGCCAAAGGACTTGGTTTTTCGAACGAAAGAGAAAATGTTTACTACTACAACCAATTACTTGCAAAACATGGCGTTACACAAGCACAATTCGACTCATCGTTGGTGTATTACACCCGCAAACCGAAAATTTTCCAAAAAATTTACCTCCGCGTTATCGACAATATAACTGCTTTCGACCAAGATGTGAAAGACCGTAAATACCACCCTATCGACTCGGCAGCGCTACGTCGCGCAACAAACGACATGTGGCAACGCGACCGCAACATCGACATAAGGGTGGACTCGATGCTTGATAAAACAAAGTTTAGCATCCCCTATGGCGCTTGGTGGCAGGATTTGCTTACACTCAAATTCAGAGTGCGTATTGCGCCCAACGACTCGGCAACCGCACACCACGCTGTAATGCGCATACATTATGCCAACAGCACTGTGGACAGCGTGTACACAGCATTGCGCAACGACAGCATTTTGCGCAGGTATCAACTCATACTTAGGGCGCGTCACGAATACAAAATCGATTCGATAACGGGCACTTTACTTTCGGCCAAAAGGCACAAACTGCCCATAAAAGCCACTATTGATAGTATAGCACTCATTCGTACTTACAATTCGCTCATTCAGGACACAATAAGCAATCATGTAATAAAATTGCAACAAAAAAACGATAGCATTAAAAATGCTACCCAACAAAACGAGCTCAATCCGGCGGATAAATTACCGCAAGATGAGGGGCCAAAAGATGAGCTTCCGAAAGATATTTTACAAGCTCCGAGCGAAAGAAGAGTGAGAAATGAAAAACAATGATTACTTTTGTAACCGAAATAATGTCATCTTAAAACAATTACATTATAAAATTTGACAATACCAAATCAAATTAAGAATCCAATTCCCCCTTCAGGTGTTTACCTCATGACGTAGGAGGGAGGGGTTAGGGGGCAAATTCATACAAAATGAAAGGCATAGCATCGCACTTTGCAATACTGAGCGAAACCGAAATTGCACGACAAACGGTACTGCTTTTTAATAGCAACAATACGCTCATCAACAAATATGCGCTGTCCGATTTATCGGTCGAAACCTCGGGTACTATGTTTGTCGATGGTTTGGTGTCGTTACCCATTGTATCGGTGAGCAAATATTTGAATAAAAATGAGCTTTTGGCTTTGCAAAACAACTTTCAAGTGCTAAGGCCCGAAAATGAGTTCAGCTACATGCCCAACGACCAACACCCCGTGCTGATTGACTTTGCAACAGAAGATTACTTTGAATGCTATCGCAGCATAAAACAATATTTCGAAAAAATTGCAATGATCGATTTGTTCGATTTTGTGAAGGCTGCAACAACACGCCCAGCACAAATTGTTGGGCTACAAAGCACTATCGATATTGGGAGCAATTATCGATTAACAGCATGGCAAAATGTCGACTTCAAGCATCGCCGTTTAAAACACGACACGCGTCCCGTAAAATTAAATTTATTCGAGAATTATTAAATAATAAAATATGGAATTTGAAATGATAGCCAAAACCTTTCAAGGTTTGGAAGAAGTGTTGGCTGCCGAATTGATTGCGATAGGCGCTAACAATGTAGAAATACAACGCCGCGCAGTGAGTTTTACTGGCGACAAAGCAATGATGTACAAAGCAAACATGCAATTGCGCACCGCAACACGCATACTAAAGCCCATACTGAGCTTTAAAGCCAAAGATGCCGATGCTGTGTATGCCGAGCTTAAAAAGTTCAATTGGGAAGAACATATGAATGTAAATAGCAGCTTTGCCATCGATGCAACGGTTTTTTCCGAAGAGTTTCTTAACTCGCGCTTCGTAACCTACAAAGTAAAAGATGCCATTGTTGACTGGTTTCGCGAACGCTACGAAAAACGCCCCTCGGTACGCATCGACAACCCACAATTACTTTTCAACATACATATTGCACAAAACCGCTGCACATTATCGTTGGATAGCTCGGGCGAGTCGCTACACAAACGTGGCTACCGCGTAGTGCAAAACGACGCTCCCATCAACGAAGCATTGGCTGCCGGCATGTTGCTTTTAGCTGGTTGGAAAGGCGATACCGATTTTCTCGACCCTTTGTGTGGTTCGGGCACATTGCTTATCGAAGCCGCTCTGATAGCACTCAATATCCCACCGGGCATTTATCGCCCTTCGTTTGGATTCGAAAAATGGACCGACTTCGACGAAGAGCTCTTCCAAAGCATTTACAACGACGACTCGGGCGAGCGCGAGTTTAAACACAAAATATATGGATCGGACATTTCGCCGCGCGCCATAAAGTTGGCCGAGGACAATATTAAAAGTGCCGGACTTGCCAAACACATTGTGCTCAACACTGTGTCGGTAAAAGACGTAAATCCGCCTTCCGACAAATGTTTGTTGGTTACCAATCCACCCTATGGCGAACGATTGCTTACCAACGACATTTTGGCCTTGTACGCCAACATTGGTTCAACACTCAAACATAAATTTATGGGCTGCAAAGCATGGATTATAAGTTCAAACGAAGACTGCATAGCACAAATAGGATTGAAGCCAAGCGTAAAAATTCCGCTTATGAATGGTCCTTTGGAATGTAGCTTTAATTGTTACGAAATTTTTTCGGGCAAACGCGATGAGTATATACGTCTGAAAAAGAAAGCATAAGCTTGCGGCGCGAAAAAAAGTTGAAATATTTTTGAAATCTTTTGCTAAAAAGCTTTGCAGAGTTAAAAAAATATCGTACTTTTGCACCGCAATCGCCCAGATGGCGGAATTGGTAGACGCGCTGGTCTCAAACACCAGTGGATTCACTT
>CAZEVV010000121.1:0-9120 GCA_964515675.1 uncultured Paludibacter sp.
GGCCACACCGTGTTCGGTAATGATGATATTTACCGAGTGCTCGGTTTGGTCAACGTGCGATACCATTGGTACTATTGCACTAATATTGCCGTTTTTAGCTGTTGATGGTGTAGTGAAAATTGAGATGTAAGCCGAGCGTGTAAAGTCGGCCGAACCACCAATGCCGTTCATCATTTTCGATCCCATAACGTGCGTACTGTTTACATTACCAAAAATGTCGGCTTCGAGTGCTGTGTTGATTGTAATTAAACCTAAGCGGCGAGCCAACTCAGGGCTGTTCGACATTTCTTGTGGACGGAGAACGATTTTGTCGCGGAAAAATTCGAGATTGCTATAAAGCTCTTTCAATACAGGTGTAGTGATGGTGAGCGAGCAACCACTTGCGAATTTTATTTTTCCGTTTTTCAATAAGTCGATTACCGAGTCTTGAATAACTTCGGTGTACATTTCGAATGCAGGAATGTCGGGGTTTGTGCCCAGCGAAGCCATTACGGCGTTGGCAATATTTCCTACGCCCGATTGAATGGGAAGAAATTCTTTAGGAACACGGCCACATTTAATTTCGTTGGCAAGGAAATTTGCTACATTTTGACCAATTTTATCGGTTACTTCATCGGTAGGAGTAAAGCCACCTACTTCGTCGTCGCGCCATGTTTCAACTACGCAAAGAATTTTTTCGGGGTCAACTTTTACTACCGGAGTGCCCATGCGATCTGATGGTTTGAGCAATGTCATTGGTAAGCGATAAGGGGGATCAAGCGGCTCGAAAATATCGTGAAAACCACGCAACTCTTTGGGATGATTGTGGTTGAGCTCAACAATGATTTTATCGGCCAAGTTGGCTACTGTAGGCGAAATGCCAACACCAGTTGTAAGCACTAATTCGCCATCTTCGGTTATGTCGCATACTTCAATTACTGCCAAATTGGGCTTGGGCATAAAACCAAAACGTAAGTGTGGAGCAATCGACGAAAGGTGCATGTCGAAATATGGTGCACGCTCATCGTTAAGCGCTGTGCGTAAATCTTTGTTCGATTGGTAGGGGGTGCGGAACAATATTGCATTAGCACGAGCCAATTCGCCATCGAGTGAGTCGCCTGTTGATGCTCCTGTGTAAACGCCAATTTTAAACTCTTTGCCTTCTTCGTGGAAAGCGCGTGCACGACGTGCGATTGCTGTTGGCACATCTTTGGGGCTTCCGGCAGGCGTAAACCCACTAAAGCCGATAATGTCGCCATTGTTTACATAGCTTGCTGCCTCATCTGCTGTTACAAAATTGTATCTCGACATAATAAATAAGTTTTAAAATACTCTCTCTCTGTTTAAAAGTATTTGTATTTAATGAATTAAGTTTATTTCTTTTCGTTTGATTTTGAAATGTTTTTTCATTTCGGGCGCAAAATTACAAAATTTATTTCGAATAAAATTCAAAACGAAGCGTTAATTACAGAAAAATTTCTTTAATTGTTTTTGCTTTCATGTTTTTATTGCATTTCGTTTTGGTAATGATATGAATTTTGATAATATTGGGGGTGCTTATCGTGATATAGTACAAAAAAAACGACATGCAAAAACTTTATTGCATGTCGTTTTATTTTTGTTGGGAGAATTTTATCTTAAATTCCTTTTTCGCTTAAATATCTTTCGGCTTCGATTGCTGCCTGACAGCCACTACCAGCTGCCGTAATTGCTTGACGATAGTGTGGGTCGGCAACATCGCCAGCTGCAAAAACTCCAGGCACATTGGTACGTGGCGTTCCTGGCTTAGTAATGATATAGCCCACCTCGTCGGTTTCAATCCATGGTTTGAAAATATCGGAATTCGGTTTATGACCAATGGCTAAAAAGAAACCATCAATTTTAATTTCAACTTCTGTTTCGTCGGCTTCGCCTTGGCGTTTCACTAGGCGCGCACCTTCAACCACATTGTTGCCAAACAATCCCAAGGTTTGATGTTCAAATAAAACTTCAACTTTTGGATTGTTCAATACGCGTTCTTGCATAATTTTGCTTGCACGTAAAAATGGTTTACGAACAATTAAATATACTTTATCGGCCAAGCCAGCTAGGTATGTTGCTTCTTCGCAAGCAGTGTCGCCACCGCCAACTACTGCTACAACCTTTTTACGATAAAAAAATCCGTCGCAAGTAGCACAAGCCGAAACGCCCGACCCTGCATATTTGGTTTCGTCGGGCAATCCTAAGTATTTTGCTGTTGCACCAGTTGCAATAATTAAAGTGTCAGCAATAATTTCTTTTTCTCCATCAATGGTTACTTTGTAGGGAGCAGTGCTCAAATCGGTAGCTGTAGCCATTCCAAAACGAATATCAGCACCAAAACGTTCGGCTTGTTTTTTCAAGTCTTCCATCAACTCGGGACCTGTAATTCCTGTGGCGTAGCCCGGAAAGTTTTCCACCTCGTTGGTAGTTGTTAATTGTCCGCCAGGTTGCATGCCTTCGTATAAAACAGGCGATAAATTAGCTCTCGATGCATAAATTGCTGCAGTATATCCTGCTGGGCCCGAACCAATAATCAGGCAACGTACTTTTTCAGTCATAATTTTATGTTGTTTTTTATGTTTCAATCTTTTTTTATGCTTTTATCGCATGTCGTTAATATAGGCCGATTTAAACTTGCTCCTGTCGAAGGTGAATTCGCTATCGGCGGCTTTATTGCCCAAAACGTAGGTCGAAAAAGTTAGCAAGCTACTTGTGCCATTTTTATTTTCGATTCGTATGTTCGACAAATTGCCATTGCTTTTATTTACTTGAATCGTGACTCTAACAATTTCGGCGTTCTTTTGTTTTGGTGATAATATAATAAAATGAAAATTGTTTGATTTTTGTTTCGCAAAACTAATTGTGCTTTTCGACCTTAGTTCGCTAATAATCATTGCAGGATTTGTTTCGGCTAACTCTTCGGTTGTTGGATTTGTGACGCTTACCTCGTTGTTTTGAGCAAAATAAGCCCATTGCGTTTTTCCATCAAACCAAGCTTTAACTTCGGGCGTGTTTAAATGAAACTTTTTAGCCTGCAAAATCAAATTACCTTGCAACGACTGCGAAATTACATTATTTTTTTCAAAAAAATCGAGTTTGAAATTTGCACGCAATGTTTGTGTGTTTAATTTCGTTACTGTTTCGTTGATAATCTTCTCAGCTTCAGTGTTGTTTTGTGCGCTGATGGTAAATATCGAAATTGCAAATGCAAGTATAGATAATTTAAATTTATTCATTGTTGTTGTATTGAAATTGTTGTATTAAACAATATGTATAAAAACTGTGCCAAAGCAATAATAAGAATGAAAAATGAAAAATGAAATATGCCCTGAAAGCTATCGAGGGGAAAAATGAAAAATGAAACTCGGAAAATTTTACCACGGCTATCGGAGTTAGAAAAATACTCCTCCTCGTACCTCATGCAGCAAACTCGAAACTTCTACACCCCCTGAGGGGGTTGGGGGGCTTCGAAACTCGAAACTACTCCTACAAATTCTTTAATATTTGTTCCAAATGATAATCGTCCATAACCAAAACCTGACGTGCTTTACTTCCTTCGAATGGCCCGATAATACCAGCCACTTCGAGTTGGTCGACAATACGTCCGGCACGGTTGTAGCCTATCGAGAATTTTCGTTGTATGAGCGATGTTGAGCCTTGTTGCGATGCAACAATCATGCGTGCAGCTTCTTCGAAAAGTGGGTCGCGTTTGCTCATATCCACCGAGCTCATATCAATGCCTTCGCCTTCGGGTCCTACATATTCGGGTAGGTAGAATGCGCTAGGATAAGCTTGCTGTTTGCTTATATGATGAACAATGTTTTCAACTTCGGGTGTGTCGACAAATGCACATTGCACACGTATCAGGTCGTTGCCTTGCGAAAATAACATGTCGCCACGCCCAACCAACTGATTGGCACCAGGGGCATCGAGAATGGTGCGCGAGTCAATCATCGACGATACACGGAAAGCAACACGCGCTGGGAAGTTGGCTTTAATAACACCAGTAATAATGTTTACCGATGGCCGTTGTGTGGCAATAATCATGTGAATACCAACGGCACGCGCCAACTGTGCAATACGTGCAATGGGCATTTCAACCTCTTTTCCTGCCGTCATTATAAGGTCGCCAAACTCATCCACAATTACAACGATATAGGGCAAAAATTTATGTCCTTTTTCGGGATTTAGCTGGCGGTTGGTGAACTTCTCGTTGTATTCTTTTAAGTTGCGCACATGTGCTTTTTTCAACAAGTCGTAACGGTCGTCCATTTCTTTACACAAGGAGTTGAGTGTTTCAACCACTTTACTTGTATCGGTAATAATTGCATCTTCGCCATCGGGCAATTTTGCCAAGAAATGTTTTTCGATGTCGCCATAAATATTAAACTCAACCTTTTTGGGATCCACGAGCACTAATTTTAATTCGGCCGGGTGTTTTTTGTATAGCAACGAACTAATAATGGCATTCAAACCCACCGATTTACCTTGCCCAGTAGCACCTGCCACCAAGAGGTGAGGCATTTTGGCCAAGTCGACCATGAAAATTTCGTTCGTAATGGTGCGACCAAAGGCCACTGGCAGTTCGAATTTCGACTCCTGGAATTTTTTCGAAGCTATAACCGAATGCATCGAAACTACTTGTGGGTCGGCATTTGGCACCTCGATACCAATGGTTCCTTTGCCCGGTATGGGCGCAATGATACGTATCCCCGTAGCGGCTAAGCTGAGCATAATGTCGTATTCGAGATTACGAATTTTTGAAATACGAACACCTGCTTTTGGTACAATTTCGTAAAGTGTAATGGTAGGTCCAACGGTTGCTTTGATAGTAACAATTTCGATGCCGTAGTTTTGCAAAGTGCTTATAATGCGGTTTTTGTTTGCATTTTGCTCCACCATGTCAATCTGACTGTCTTTGTCGGTATCGTACACCTTTAGCATATCGAGTGTTGGATACACATAATGTGTCAAGTCGAGTTTAGGGTCGTATTTGCCCAAGTTTACAATATTGTAGTGTGGGTCGCTGTTCAATTCGTTGTTGCCAAGCACTTCGGGAGGCTCAGTGTTTTCAATTTCAAGTTGAATGTTGTCGTTTTCATTGTCAGCCACATCATTCAGCTTAGTGTCCGTATCCTCAACATCCAATCTTTCGTCAATATTATTTAATGGCTCAATTTTGAATTCAATTTCGTCGTCGCTAGCGGCTTTCACCACCCATTCTTCGGGTACAATTTCGGTGCCAACGGCTACAGTAGGACCGTTTTCGTCGAAGTCGGAGTTTGCATCGTAACTATATTCGTTGTTGTTTGCTGCTGCGGCTTCGTTTTCGCTAATATCAATATCCTTGTCTTTTTTTCTGAAAATATTTTTCAGAAATGGTATTGTTTTGCTCGAAACAATGATACTAAAAATGAGTAACGAACTTGCAATTGTAATAATTGTACCCGGAATTCCAATAAGAGAAATCAAAAGTTGACTCATTTGCTCACCATGTCCGCCACCAGGTAAAAAGTGTAGCCATTCCTTTACAAAGGGATGCACCACAAAGCCTATTGTAATTGATGTCCATATGAGCCAAAACGAGCATTGAAAAAACAATTTCCATACAGATTGTTTCATCACCTTCAGCATTCGGAGGCCAAGAAAAGTGATAAAAATGCAAAAAACAAAAGATGCTACACCAAAACCTTTGTGTATGAAACTATGCGCCAATATGGCGCCAATAATCGATGTCCAGTTGCTTACTTCGCTTCGACGCGAAAATAATTCGCCAAAACTGAGTTCCATTTTGCTTTGATCGGCAGCACCATTGAAAATGTATGAAATGAATGCAATAACCATGAACAAGGCTATTATTAAAAACACAATGCCAGTAACGAAATGTGTGCGCTCGTCGCTTATAAACTTTTTTATGGCATCGAAAACATGCACTTCATTTTCAGTTGATGTTTTCTTTTTTTCCTTTTTTGGTTTATTCTCTGGAATAAACTCATTTTTGGGAGGCGCGAAAGTATCTTCTTTTACTGTTTTTTTTATGGGTTTGCGAGGTGCCATACCTTATATTATCGTTTGTTTCGTTCAAAAAAAATTATGATTGTAATGCTCAAAAAAAATATTATTCATGCAAAAATAGTAAAAAAAATGTCAGTTGACTAAGGAATAAAAGAAATAAGCATATTTTTGCAAAAAAACAAATAGTTTATAATCAATGACGCGCAAAGATAGATTCAAATTAATTATCGAATGGTTTGAGCAGAATATGCCTGTTGCCGAAACCGAATTGCACTATAGCAATGCATACGAATTGTTGATAGCAGTTGTTTTGTCGGCACAATGCACCGATAAACGTGTAAATATGGTGACACCCAAACTTTTTGCCGACTTCCCTACGCCCGAGGCATTGTCCGAAGCAAGTGTTGAGTTGATATTCGATTATATAAAATCGGTTTCGTATCCCAACAACAAAGCAAAGCATTTGGCTGGATTAGCCAAAATGCTGGTCAACGACTTTGCGAGCGAAATACCTTCGAGTGTCGACGATTTGCAGAAATTGCCCGGCGTAGGTCGCAAAACAGCCAATGTGATTGCTTCTGTAATTTTCGATTTGCCAGCCATGGCTGTAGATACACATGTTTTTCGAGTGTCGGAACGTTTGGGGCTGACAACAAATTCGAAAAATCCACGCCAAACCGAAGATATACTTATGAAACACATTCCCAAAGCGCTTGTTCCCAAAGCGCATCATTGGTTAATATTGCATGGTCGCTATGTTTGTGTAGCCCGCAAACCAAAGTGTGAGGAGTGTGGACTGAGTACGTTTTGTAGGTATTATGGAGGAATTCAGTCTCCTAATCCCCCCGAAACAGCCCCCTAGCCCCTCCCTTCTACGTCATGAGGTAAACGCCTAAAGGGGGAATATGAAATGATTGGTAATTGTTATTTTGAACGAATTACTAATACGAATTGAAAGTTGTAAAGCCGAAGTTATTTGTTTAAGCCCTACCGATAGGTATCGGTACAAGCAGGGTTTGTGGCAATTTTTTATTTCTTATCCAACTGTCCAAAAACGCGTTTCAATAAATCGTTTACACGCGCCATGGGGTCGGTACGAATGCTTTTTTCTTCCTGTGCTACTTTCAAAAACAAAGCATCGAGTGCTTTTTGCGTTACATAATTTTCGATGTCGATGTCCACTTCTTTCAGGCCTGCAATGCGACCTACGGTACTTTTGGCTACATTGTTATAATTATTGTGTAGCAAGTTCCATGTTTCGGTTGTCGAAACATTTGCAACCAATGGTTTTTCGAGCGAATTTTTTACTTTGGGGGCAAATGCGCTTTGTAGTTGCTGGTAGGTAGTGCGACGCAAAAACTCGGTGGCAGCATTTTCTTGTCCGAAAAGTATGTTGCGCACATCGTCGAAAGTCATGTTGCGAATGGCAGTTTTGAAAATGGGTAAGGCTTCCTTTACCGCATCTTCGGCACTGCGGTTGAGCGATGTGATGGCTTTTTGCACCAAAGCATCGCCGCCGGGTATAAGCCTTAAGTTATCCACAATGGGTTGTGCTTCGGGCGGTAACATAATTTTAATAAGCGCATCGTTCAAAAATGCGTTTTCGTTGCCCAACAGTTTTACAGCATTTTCGATGCCAATATCTAATGAGTTTTTGAGGCCTGCAATGTTTTCGGTATTGCTAATGGCAGTAGTGCTATTCAGTCCTTCAAGTTGAGATGCAATTTTGCTTAGTTCGGCACACGAAATCATCAAAGTGCATAATAATACAATTGCGAGTTTTTTTATCATAATTACTTATTTTTAGAAGAATATATTTATTGGTTTCGTTATTTTTTTGTATTTTTGTGCCACGAAAAATTATGTTTTATAAAATGCATATTTAGTTGTAATAATTGTATATTGCATAGCACAATGTAATTTTGCAAATATAATGAAAATTAATAATAAAGGAATTATTTAATCAATAAAAATAAATAGTAAAAATGAGTAGAATTGAGAAAATTGTAGCGCGCGAAGTCCTCGACTCACGCGGAAATCCAACTGTAGAAGTTGATGTAATTCTTGAGTCTGGTGTTATTGGTCGTGCTGCTGTACCATCGGGTGCATCGACAGGCGAAAACGAAGCGATTGAATTGCGTGATGGCGACAAAGGTCGTTACCTTGGTAAAGGTGTTTTGAAAGCAGTAGCTAACGTAAACACTATCATTGCTCCTGCATTGGAAGGAATGAGCGCTATGGACCAACGTGCTATCGATAAAAAAATGATTGCTCTTGATGGTACAAAAACTAAATCGAACTTAGGTGCTAACGCTATTTTGGGCGTTTCGTTGGCTGTTGCTAAAGCTGCTGCCGAATATCTTGGCTTGCCTTTGTATCGTTATATTGGTGGTACTAACACTTTCACTCTTCCTGTGCCAATGATGAATATCATCAATGGTGGATCGCACTCTGATGCTCCTATCGCATTTCAAGAGTTTATGATTCGTCCTGTTGGTGCAACTTCATTCCGCGAAGGTCTTCGTATGGGTGCTGAAGTTTTCCACGCTTTGAAAAAAGTGTTGCACGACCGTAACCTTAGTACTGCTGTTGGCGACGAAGGTGGTTTTGCTCCTGCTTTGAATGGTACCGAAGATGCTTTGGAATCAATCCTTTTGGCTGTTGAGAAAGCTGGCTACAAACCAGGTGTTGACGTAACAATTGGTCTTGACTGTGCTGCTTCTGAATTCTTTGTAAATGGCGTTTACGACTATTCGAAATTCGAAGGTCCTAACGGTGCAAAACGCACTTCGGCTGAACAAGTTGAATTCTTGGCTTCATTGGTTGAAAACTATCCTATCGACTCGATTGAGGATGGTATGAACGAAAGTGACTGGGATGGTTGGAAAATGCTTACTGACAAATTGGGCGACAAATGTCAGTTGGTAGGCGACGACTTGTTTGTAACAAATGTTGAATACCTCAAAAAAGGTATCGACACAGGTTGTGCAAACTCTATCCTTATCAAAGTAAACCAAATCGGTTCTTTGTCTGAAACGCTTGACGCTATCGAAATGGCGCACCGTGCTGGTTATACTTCGGTTACTTCGCACCGTTCGGGCGAAA
>CAZEVV010000122.1:0-5834 GCA_964515675.1 uncultured Paludibacter sp.
ATAAGTGCTAAAGAAAGTACAAATTCAATACAAACAAGCAAAAAAAACATGATTGAACTCACAAACAATATCATATCCGAATCGGAAAGTGCATTTTTCAAAAGTTTATTTGAAAACAACACCGTAGCAATGCTACTAATACGGCCCAACACAGGCGAAATTGTACTTGCAAACAAAGCCGCACAGTTGTTTTATGGATGGGACTTAGATGAAATGTGTACGATGAATGTGTTTGAAATAAACACATTGCCCGAAAATGAAGTAAGAAATGCAATGCAAGCTGCCAAAAAATAACGATAAAAATATTTTTGAGTTCAAGCATCTTACAGCAAATGGTACCATAAAAAATGTTGCTGTATTTTCAGGTTTAGTGCAATACAACAACGAAGCATTACTGTACTCATCGGTTGTTGACCAAACCGATGTTGAAAATGCACGTCAAAAAACGAAAGAAATCATGGAGTTTTATCGGGCAATAACCGAGTTTTCGAAAGAAGGTGTTGTTGTTGTTTCAGCCGAAAACAAATTCATGTTTATATCGGACAACTCGAAACGAAACTTTGGCTACGACATCGACGACGAAAGCATTTATAGTTTGCAACCGTGTGAATGCACACATCCCGAGGATGTAGATCGCGTTGAAAATGAAGTTATCAAAACTATAATGAATGTCAACTACTCTCCTACGCTACGTTACAGGTTTAAAACCAAAAACAATGACTGGATATGGATTGAGTCGACATTTACAAACATGTTGGGCAACCCCAATGTGGGTGGGATAGTTATAAACTTCAAGAACATTAGCAACCGTATACTTCTTGAAAACCAAATAAATATAAACGAGAAGTTTTCTGACTTTTTGCTTGAAACATCAGCGTTATTTATCGATATGCCCATTGGTATGTACGAAAAGCAGATAAACGAAATTCTAAAAAAAATGTGCGATTTTGCTTTAGCCGATAGAGCGTATATTTACACATATGACAATACAACAAAATTAGCATGCAACACATTTGAATATGCAACAAATGGCATTGAAGCCAAAATAAACGATAGGCAGCAAATAGCTTTCGAGAGCTTTGGCTTGATATACCAACATCATGCAAAAGCGCAAAGTTTCGTATGTAATACAACTGAGCAATTAACAGCAAGCAGCACCAAAGACATGCTTATAGGCATGAATATTAAAAGCATTTTGGCTGTACCCATGATGTTTGAAAACACATGTGTGGGTTGCATTGGCTTTGATTGGGTAAGAACTGAAACTGAAATAAACGAAAAAACAGTGTCGTTACTCGGACATTTCGCTCAGCAAATTGTGAATTTAAACAATAGAATTGAACTCGAGAAAAAAGTTTCACTCATTAACGAGCGCTATCGATTAACACAAGAAGCAGGCAATGTTGGTGGCTGGGAATACAATATAAAAACGGCTAAATATTGGCAAACGAATCAGTTTTTGAAAATTTTCGGCATTGACATAAATTCTGAAAACAAATCCAAAGAGATTGAGTCGTGCTTATTAAACAACAACTTACTGCTTGAATTTCAGAAAAACTTAATTGATAAGAATGCACCTTACAACGTAGTTTTTGATATACGCAGAAAAGATAATAATGAAATTAGAACACTTCATTCGTTGGCTGAATTGACATATGATGACGATGGCAGGCCAAACAAAATAATGGGCGTTATACTTGACATTACCGAAGAACAAGAACAATTAAAAACGCTTAGAAAAACCGAAGCTGAAATAAAAGCAGTATTCGATCACGAAAACTATAATATTTGGAGCATAAATACTGCCTACGAAATAAGCTATGTAAACAATAAATTTGCCAACGAATTTGAATATTATTTTGGCATTAGGCTCAAAAGTGGTGTAAATATTTATGAAGCTTTGCCCTTAGCCATAAAAGATGTTTGGCGCAAACGATACGATAGGGTTTTATCGAACGAAGCCTTCGTGTTCGAAGAACAAGTGCCTTATGGCGAAGGATTTATTTTTGTAGAGGTTTCGGCTAGTCCAATTTTAGTTGATGAGCATGTGATTGGTGCTTCATTTTTTGGGTTGGATATTACCGAACGTAAAATGCACGAATTGAAACTATTACAAGCCAAAGAACAATTACAACAATTACTCCAACTGTCGAGTACATTTATAAAAAAATCGGACGAAAAAATCGATTACCAACAAATAACCGACATTATTAAAGGCATAGCGGGCGCAAAATATGCTGTACTTAATAGCTATAGCGACAATGGGAAAAAATGTGTTACAAAAGCAATATGCACAAAAAGTAACTGGCTCGATAAAGTAGAAAAGATTTTTAATTTTAAAATCCTAAATACCGAGTGGAATGTTGATGGCAATTTAAGAAGCATTCTACAAAAAAGAATGACGAATAAATTTGAGAAACTAAGCGATTTAGCTGAAAACACAATTTACAAATTTTCGCTCAATCAGATACAGAATAGCTTCAATGTAGGAAACATTTACAGTATATCGATTTTTAGTAACGAGGAATTGATTGGAAATTTGTATTTATTCTTCGAACAATCAAAAGACATACAAAACATTGAATTGTGCAAACTTTTTGCCAATCATATAGGTGAATTTTTGGGACGCAAAATATCGGAAAGCAAATTAACACAGAAAATGGACGAAATGGAGAGGTTTCATCGCTTAACTGTTGGGCGCGAGCTTACAATGATAGAACTCAAAAAAGAAGTAAACGAACTATTACGGCAATTGGGCAAAGAAGATAAATATAAAATTGTTGGACAATAAAAATTCACATCCACAAAAAAAGCTGAACAAATATGTTCAGCTTTTTTTATTAATTTACTTTTTTATCTTCTTGATATTTTCTTTCAAATAATTTTCGAGGGCCATTGTCATCGAAGGTACACCCGGAAGTGGCGCTTCAATGTCGAGCCTTAGTTTAGCATCTTTAATTGCTTGCGTTGTAGTAGGTCCAAAGCCACCAATTGCACGTTCGCCTTGCACGAAATCGGGAAAATTTGATAGCAACGATGCCACTCCAACAGGACTAAAAAACAAAATCACATCGTAATCGAATGGTTCATCCTTACTAAAATCGTTGCTTACGGTGCGGTACATAATTGCTTTTTGGTATTCCGTTTTTAGGCCACTCAACGCATTTTTAGTTTCTTCGTTTTGAACATCAGATGTGATGAACAAAAATTTTTCGTCAAGGTGCTTATTCATAAGCGTCACCAAATCAACCATTTTACCTGTTGCAGGATAAAAAACTTTGCGTTTACGATAATGAATGTAGTGCTGCAAATATACAGCAACCGACTCAGAAACACAAAAGTACTTTAATGTTTCGGGCACGGTAATACGCAACTCTTCGCACAACCGAAAAAAATGATCGATACCATGTCGTGCATTGAAAATGATGGCAGTAAAATCGAGAATAGAAATTTTTTGAGTACGAAAATCTTTCGCAACTACAGGCTCTACTTTGATGAATGGACGAAAATCGATTTTCACTCCATACTTATCGCTTATATCAAAATAGGGCGACTTTTCGGTACTTGGTCGCGGCTGCGATACGAGTATATTCTTTATTTTCAAAGCTGTATACTTTAATTATTAAACATTTGATATCACTAATTTGTACAACTGAAATAATACTACCAAGGGTATAATTTCGAGGGTGCAAAGATACAACAATATATAAAAACTTGTTACAATTTTTTGATAAAATATCTGAAATAATTTTATAATAAATAATAAGTATGCCGAAACAATGAATATTAAAGCAAAATATCTCAATAAATTATAGTCGTTTATGTAGGCATATAACCTAATTAACAAAAAAGGAAATAACACTACGGCAAGCAAATTGAAGGCATCAACAAAACCCTTTCGTGCATTTTTCATGTCGACTGCCTGTGTAAAAACATAACCAATAATTATGCTTATAATGAATTTAAAAAGCAAAAAAGCCCAAGTTAAGGCAAAAATTCGCCAATAAAACTCTATTGCAAACAAAGCATTGGGCGGCAATAGCAAAAAAAGTATCAGAAATGAGTAAACCGACACGGCAAAAAGTAACAAAACAAATCGCGACTGCACATCGATAATTGTTGTTTTGCTAAATAAGCTTTCGCGCTCTTTTACTTTAAAAAACGATACTACAGAGCCAATAACCCAACCATACGAACGTGCAAAAACCAAACACAACAAAATAAATTGCGTAAAAACAATTAGAAAAACCCAGTTTTCCGACGAAGGGTGTGTTGCTCGCGCTATGCCTTCGAAACCACGCAGCACTTGGGCTACAATAGTATCGGGCGCAGCAATTGTATCAACAAGCATTATACTATCGGTTGCATTGCTCAAACTATCGGGCAAAACTTGCAATGTATCGGCAATATTTGTAATTGTATCGTTTATGGGCATCTAGCAATTTTTTATATGTTAGTGTTTGCTTAAGCAAACTAATTAGATAGCAGCCAATTTTCGTATGCTACTATCCCACACTTTAGCATTTTTAATGGCCGGCACCACCATTTCGGGCGCTGCTACAACGGTCCACAAATCGCGGTGCATATCGCGCATAAAACTTTCGTCGACAGCCTTATCGAACATCGTCAACAGCGGATCGAAATAACCATCGGTATTGAGTATTACAATAGGCTTATTAAATATACCCAATTGTTTCCAAGTAATTATTTCGAGCAATTCCTCTAAAGTGCCTACACCGCCCGGCATGGCAACAACAGCACTAGCAAGCTGCGCCATTTTTTCTTTGCGCTCGTGCATGCTCTGCGTTACTATTAATTCCGAAAGGTTTTTGTGATGCCAATTTTCGTCGCACATAAAACGTGGAATTACACCTGTAACTTTTCCGTTGTATTGCAATACAGCATCCGACACAGCCGCCATGAGCCCCATTGCGCCAGCACCACACACAAGCCCGTAGCCTTGAGAAGCAATTGCTTTACCTAAATGATGAGCTGCTTCAAAATATTTTTCCGAAATAGCTGTACTCGAAGCACAAAATACACAAATATATTCCATAAAATAAAAATTAAAGTGCAAAAATACAGATTTCTTTCCGTATTTTTGAACTTCAAATTCAAAACTTTCGAAAATGATATTGCTAACTGGAGCCACCGGATTGGTGGGCGGACATTTATTGTGGCATTTATTGCAAGAAAATGAAAAAGTTGTAGCCATAAAGCGCAAAACAAGCAACACAAAAATACTTGAACGTATTTTTGGGTTTTATGGCGACGACAGTAAAAAATTACTCGATAAAGTTGAGTGGCGCATTGCCGATGTGCTCGATAAAACATCGCTCATAAACGCTATGGCCGACATCGACACAGTATATCATTGTGCTGCTGTTGTATCGCTTGGCATGGGCTCGCAACAACTTATCGACACCAATGTGCAAGGCACACAAAACATTGTTGATGCTGCAATAGAAAAAAGCGTAAAAGCTTTTTGTATGGTGAGTTCGATAGCTGCTTGTGGAAAATCGAAAAACAAAGAATTGGTTGATGAGAAAACTGAGCGCGAAGAAAACGACCAAATAGCAGCTTATGCACAAAGTAAATTTTTATCGGAAAAAGTTGTGTGGGAAGCCATAAACAAAGGGCTCAATGCATGTATCGTAAATCCGGGTGTGATATTGGGCTTTTCGGGCACACAAAGTGGAAGTTCGCAGCTTTTTGCACAAGTGCGCAAAGGCTTACCGTTTTACACATCGGGTGGCAGTGGCTATGTTGATGTACAAGATGTTGTGAAAGCAATGATATTATTGGTGCATGCCGAAAAGTTTGGTGAAAGATAC
>CAZEVV010000122.1:5934-9073 GCA_964515675.1 uncultured Paludibacter sp.
AAAACATTTGGATATAAGTTCAATTCGATTGAAAACTGCATTTATAGCGTTTGTAAACATTGGGATAATGTTTTTTAAAAATTTAGTTAGAAATTGAGAAGCACAAAAGCCAACTACCGAATTTTTAAGAAAATCGATTGTTGGCTTTTGTTTTTACAAAACTTGCAAATAATGAATTTTACTGTTATTTTATGCCTAATTTCTTTTTAATATCACGAGGTATAGCATCTTTGTGTACAACAATATTAATAGTTTTGTGTAGCACAAACGACTCGCTAGCATACCAAATGCCTTTGTAGCGATTATCAGTCCCCCATGAGTTTTTCACTAAATAATATTTTGTTCCATTTTGATCGTTGGCAATTCCATAAATCAACATACCGTGATCGTCGGTAGTTTGATAATTGTCGAAACCAACTTGACGAAGCGCCTGTGTAACTTTCACTTCGGGTTGTGGACCTTTCATTTTGAAGATTTTCTCTTCCATTTCTTTTTGCGAAATGTTTAACCAACGTGCTTGGTCGGAGCCAGGTAAATTTTCAACTTTCAGTTCAGGGTTTACAGCAATGCCATTGCGTGTGAAACCTTTTTCGCTTACATCCGACCCCCATGCAATGCTGTACCCTTTGTCGATAGCAAAATCGAAAACCTGCGCAAACTCGTCGAGTGGCAAGTTGTACGATTCGGCCCAGCGCCAATTATCGGGAATTTCGATGACGAATTTACTGTAAAAAGGGTGATGTGTAAATGATGTGAGCGACACATAATCGTCCATATTCAAACCCAATGATTGCGCATAAGTTTGTGGTGTGTACTTTTTACCATCGTGTGTAAACTCTTTGGGAATTTCGCCCAAATAGGCATTTACAATACCGGCAAAAGCTGAACGCCAAGCAGTAGAAAGTTTTTTATTAGGATTTTTCACAAGTGCATCAACAAAAGCCTTAGTTAGCGCATCCAACTCACCATGTCGGTTTTGTTCTTCGCCATAATTTAAGCCAGCCATAACTTGTTTGGGTACCATTCCGTAGTTTTTCCACACATGCATTACATCGTAAAACGAGCCACCAGCAGCAAAATTTATAGTGCCATTCATACGCACATATTTGTCGGCTTTGTCGGTATAAGAATGATGCACCACAAACATTTCCGATAAGTCGGTGGCAGGTTTACCCAAACGAAGCAACTCGGCTTCGAACAGTGCCAAGCCCGAATAACTCCAGCAAGTGCCCGAGCTGGCTTGATTTTTAACTGGAGTGATTTTGTTTTCTTTAATCGTTTTAAAAATAAAAGTATCTTTTGGCAATGTTTCGGCTTGTGCCCACGCCATAGTGCAAATTGCTAATGCAATGATTGAAAGTGTAATTTGTCTCATCTATTTGTTATTAGCCCCCTAGCCCCATGAAGGGGGAACGGAGAGATTAATTCGAGTTTCTAAGATAATGAAAATATTTTGGTTTTGATTATACTAAACAAAAAGACGAACCCACAATTATGCAGGTCCGACTTTTGATAAAATTTATTTTCCTTAATTTATTTAGCAGGGATATTTGCCAAAGTTAATTTTAAGAAATCCCAGAATTTTTGTACTGTTTCGATATTAATTTTTTCGTCGGGCGAATGCGGATAACGAATGGTTGGACCAAACGAAATCATGTCCATATTGGGGTAATTGGCTCCCAATATTCCACATTCGAGCCCAGCATGAATAATCATTACCTTTGGCGTTTTTCCAAAGTTATCTTCATAAACCTTCGTCATTGTTTTAAGAATTGGTGAATCCAAATTAGGATTCCAACCAGGATAACCGCCCGAAAAACTCACTTTAGCACCAGCCAAAGCAAAAGCACTTTCGATAACCGAAGCCAACTCCTCTTTTCGAGAATCTACCGAACTACGAATTAAGCATTTTAGTTCAATATTTTTACCATCCGACTTGATAATTGCTAAATTATTGGAAGTTTCGACCACCGATGGCAATTCGGGCAATACTCGATAAACACCATTAAAGCAAGCAGTCACACCATTAATCAGGTCATCCTGAACTTCTTCGGGCAACAAACCTGAAGGCATTTCGGTTTCGTCGAGTGTAACAGTTATATTATTTTCGACACCATAAAATTCTTTTACAAATAACGCTTGATACTCAGCAACAAGTTCGTGCATATCTTCAACGCCTTCGGCAGGTACTGTAATCACAGCAAATGCTTCGCGTGGAATAGCATTACGCAAACTACCTCCATTTACCCACGCAAGACGCGCTTCGTACTCGGCCACAGCTTTTTTAAGCAAGCGGAAAAGTAACTTATTGGCATTGGCACGTTGCAAGTGAATGTCGACGCCCGAGTGTCCACCTTTTAAGCCAGTGAGCGAAACTTTGAGCGCAACATCACCTTCGGGGACAGGCACTTCGTTGTAAGCAAATGAGATATTTGCATCCAAACCACCAGCACAACCCACATACAATTCTCCCTCATCTTCTGAGTCGGTATTAATTAAAATATCCGCTTGTAAAAAATTGGGTTGTAAACCAAATGCTCCCACCATTCCTGTTTCTTCATCTACTGTAACAAAAACTTCGAGTGCTGGATGCGCAATATCATTAGCTGCCAAAACAGCCAACGATGCAGCAAGTCCAATGCCATTGTCGGCACCCAAAGTAGTATCAGTTGCAGTTACCCAATCGCCATCGATATAAGCTTGAATAGGATCGGTTTCGAAATTGTGAGCGATACCACTATTTTTTTGTGGTACCATGTCCATATGCGCTTGCAATGCTACGGCTTTTCGTCCCTCCATACCAGGGGTAGCAGGTTTACGAATAAGCACATTACCAGTTTCGTCAACCAAAGTTTCGAGACCTAATTGCTTGCCAAAATTAATTAAATAAGCACTAATCTCATCCTTTTTACCTGATGGATGAGGTATTTGTGTGATATTGTAAAAAATGTCCCAAAGAGATTTCGGCTCTAAATTCCGAATGTCGTTTGCATTCATATTTTTAATTTTTATTGAATAATTATTCGTTTTGTATTATTGCAAATATCCGATTTTTTTTTGGTTTTAGCATACAATAATTTGTTTTTTTAAGAAATAAATTCTGAGAGCACTTTGACCAAAAGTTGAAAAACTAATCATC
>CAZEVV010000123.1:0-6944 GCA_964515675.1 uncultured Paludibacter sp.
ATTGCAAAGTGGTATTTTCATTACCATAAATGGATACACATTCGTCGGTACTCCAACTCATGGAGCAATGGTCAATCATCAAGTTTTTGTAAAACCTTCCGCCCAATGCATCAGCGCCATCGGCATTGGTGTCCGACGCATCGCCCATGCGAAAACGCAAAAAACGAATAATTACATTGTTGGCCGAAAGCGTTACCGGAAAGCCTGCAACACAAATGCCATCGCCCGGAGCCGATTGACCAGCAATTGTTACATCGCCACGCGAAATTTTGAGTTCGGAAGTGAGAAAAATGGTACCACTAACTTTAAATAAAATAGTGCGCGGCCCCGTTTGATTGAGACACCAACGCAACGAGCCCTCGCGTGTTGTTGTGTTGCCAGTATTTACATCGGTAAGGTTGGTAACATAATATACGTTACCGCCACGTCCACCTGTTGTGTAACGGCCATGCCCTTCGGCACCCGGAAAAGCTGGCGTTTGTGCAAACACATGCATGCACAAGCTCATTACAAGCATTAAAGTGAGTTTTTTCATTTTTTGTATTTTGCGATTAAAAATTACACATTTTTTTCGTGTGCAATATTAAGGCTATTTTAGAAAACCAATAGGGGCTAAATTGATTGATTAAGGGTGATGAAATTTTCGTCCCTTAAAAAACACTTGATATTTAACTCTTTTCATCTATATTTGTAATGCGAACGAAAGAGTTTGGCAATTGAAATGAGTTGCTTTGGCTGTAAATGCTTCGCAACGTTGGGCGCAATATTGCAAACACCAAGTAATGAGAATAATGCAATTTTTAAAACCTGCAATGTATTGTTTATCTTATCAAATTGTAAATACTTAATAATTAATTGTATATGAAACGCAAAATACTTACATTGCTTCTATGCATCATTTGTGGACAAATGGCTTTTGCAACACAAACCAAAAGTATACATTTCGACCACTACTCCACCGAAGATGGATTGCCTCAATATACAGTTATGTCGATTATTCAAGACCAAAAGGGATTTATTTGGTTGGGTACATGGGATGGACTGAGCAAGTTTGATGGCTACCAATTTCACAACTATAAAGTGAGTGTTGGCGACAATTACTATATGCGCAGTAACCGTATACAGGAAATGTACGAAGATAAATATGGCAATATTTGGCTGCATACTTATGATGGCGAAGCGCATTGTTTCGACCCCAATACCGAAAAATATTGGAGCGTGCAAGCTTTAAAAGGCGATAAAAATGGCGCTTTCCCTGTCGAAAAAATCATAGTAAAGCCTTCGGGCAAAGTATGGCTCAATTCGGTTACCGATGGCTGTGTGCTTATTGCCGACGAAAACAAAACAGTGCAGTTTTTCAATATCGAAAATGGCACTATTCGCACCAACAAAATTACTGACATTTACGAAGACAAGCAACTCAATTCGTGGCTATTAACCAACAATGGCTTATACCAACTCTCGAACAAAGGAAAAACAACAAATTTTTTTGTCGAAAACGAAAACAAAAACGATAAGGACAAACAATCCTTTTTTTCGGCCTGCGACATTGGCAAACAAATATGGTTTGGGTCCGAAGATGGACGCATATGGAAATTCGACAAAGCAAAAGCGAGTTTCGAGCTACTCAACACTGCGCTCGTATCGAACATTATCGAGATAAA
Organism: uncultured Paludibacter sp.; assembly: GCA_964515675.1. GTDB lineage: Bacteria > Bacteroidota > Bacteroidia > Bacteroidales > Paludibacteraceae > Paludibacter. Next base: position 1,665 of record CAZEVV010000123.1, read on the forward strand.
ACAAATCGACCCCGAGCATTTACTTTTGGTATCGGAAAAAACGGGTTTTATCGTTCACAATACAAAAACGGGCGATAACAAAGTGTATCCTCAAAGTGTTTTTGCCGAAATGCCAACAAATATAGTGGCTACATTTTTCGATAAGAAAAAAAATATATGGTTCGAAACATCAAATGTGGGCATTTACAAATTCTCGTTACAAAACCCTACTGTAAAGTATTTTAAAGTAAAAATTGAGGATGCCATTAGCAATATCATGCCGGCTTTTACATTTATTATCGACGATATACATGGCAACACATGGGTGCAACCGCGCGGGGGTGGCTTTTCGCGCTATAACCCCGAAACGGATGCGCTCGAAGCTTTTTTCAACGAGAAATCGTCGCCCGATTGGCGCTTCTCCAACATACTACACACCGCCTACTCCGACCGACAAGGCAATCTTTGGCTTTGCACACGGTCGCACGGACTTGAAAAAATAGTGTTTAGCCAATCGCATTTCGTGAGTAAAGCCATTAACCCCGAACTACTGTCGGAAGTAGCCAACGATGTAAGGGCAGTGTACGAAGACAAACATAAAAGATTGTGGGTAGCTACAAAGGACAAAAGATTGAGCTTGCTCGACGAAAACCTGAACTTGATAGGCCGATTTGGTATGGATGGTCAAATAAGGATGGATGCATACCTCAATGCCATGGTTTATAGCATTACAAATGATAGCGATGGCAATGTATGGGTAGGCACAAAGGGCGATGGCATTTATTTGTTTTCGCCCACTGGCAATGCCAATAAGTACAATGTAAAACAACTCAAACGCGACCCCAACAATTTGTATAGCCTTAGTGATAATGGCGTGTACAGCATTTTCGAAGATAGCAAAAAAAACATATGGGTGGCAACCTATGGCGGAGGATTGAATTTGCTAAGCAAAACACCCGAAGGCGATTACCGATTCATCAATCACCGCAACAACCTCAAAAATTATCCGGTTGCAATGGGATTGCGCCTGCGCTTTATTACCGAAAATAAAAATGCCAAACTTTGTGTAGGCTCAACGGGTGGAATGATAATGTTCGACTTGAATTTCGAAAAACCCGAAGATATTGAATACCGAATAATTACCCGACAAGCTGCCGACAAAAGTAGCCTGAGCAACAACGACATACATGGCATTTACATAAACAAACGCAACGAAATGTTTTTGGCTACTTTTGGCGGTGGCCTCAATAAAGCTTTGCGCTACGACAATGATGGATTCCCAACCAGCTTTACCAGCTACAACCTTAGCAATGGGCTTCCATCCGATGTTGTTTTGGGCATTTTGGAGGACGAACAAGGCATGCTATGGGTGAGTAGCGAAAACAATTTATCGAAATTCGACCCGCAAAAGGAAATATTCGAATCGTATGCCGAAATAAAACGGCTTATGTCGGTGAATAATTTTTCGGAAGCTTCCATTATTAAAAAACACAATAAAAAACTTGTGTTTGGCTATTCGGGCGGCATTATACAGTTCGACCCCCAGGATATTGCCAACAACAACTATCAACCCTACATAGCCCTCACAAAGTTTTTGCTTTTCAATAAAGAGCTAAGCATCGACGAAAACAATATTCTGACGCACAATATCGACGACCAACAAGCCATAGTGCTGAAACACAACCAAAACTTTTTTAGCATTACTTATGCGGCGCTCGACTTTACCGACCCACAAAACATTTTGTATGCCTATAAACTCGAAGGTTTCGACGAGGATTGGAATTATGTGCAAAAACAACGCATTGCCAACTACACCAATTTACCCAAAGGGAAATATGTTTTTCGAATAAAATCGACCAATAGCGAGGGTGTGTGGACCAACAACGAACGACAGCTGAACATTGAAGTTTTGCCTTCATTCTGGGAAACCAACGTGGCCTACCTACTTTATGCTTTGCTTATTGCATTGTTGTTCTATTTTGGTTTTCGCATACTTTTAAGTTTTTATCGATTGAAGGAGAATGTGGCATTGGAGAAAAAAATGTCGGAAATGAAACTCCGCTTTTTTACCGATATCTCGCACGAAATACGCACACCGCTCACCATGATTACAGCGCCTGTAGATTACTTGATGAGCGATGCCAAAACGAGCGATGAAACAAAAAAACAACTCAAAAAAGTTTCGCAAAATACTGAGCGCATGCTGCGTTTGGTAAATCAAATTCTCGATTTCCGCAAAATTCAATTTACCCATCTCAAAGTGCAAGAGCTCGAAATAGCTTTGCTCGTAGCCGAAATTTGCGACAATTTTTCGGACATAGCCATTAAACAAAATATCGACTTTAAATTTACAAACCTTGTCGACAATCAAAAAATATGGGTGGACCCCGATTGTATTGAGAAAATTGTTATGAATTTACTGTCAAATGCATTTAAATTTACACAATACGGCAAAGCCATCGAAGTGTGCTTGCGTGGCGACGAGAAACAAATAAGCATCGAAGTGCACGACCAAGGCTTGGGCATTGCACCCGAGAAAATGAAAAATCTGTTTACACGCTTTGCATCGTTCAACGCCGACAAATCGAAACCTAGCACCGGCATTGGTCTGTCGCTCATTCATGAGTTGGCACAAAAGCACAGTGCAACGGTCGATGTAAAATCCGAGCCCGGCAAAGGCACTAGCTTTGTGGTGAGCCTATTGCGTGGCAGCGAGCATTTCGACAAATCGGTTGAAATAATTGTGAGTGCCGAAAGCCCAAGTGCAGCAACACACATTGGCGATGCGCCTGAACAGCCCAACGAGCCAAAAGACACACAAAAAAGCAAAGCAGCAGCCAAACCAACAGTTTTGGTGGTGGAGGATGATGAGGATTTGCGGCAGTTTATACGCGAAATTCTTGAAGAAGAATATACAATTGCCGAAGCCAGCAATGGAGAAATAGGCTTGCAAATGGCGCTCGAAATTGTGCCCGACTTTATTGTGAGCGACATAATGATGCCCGAAAAAGATGGCATCGAAATGTTACAGGACATAAAGAAAAATGCCACTATTAGTCATGTACCAGTGGTGTTGCTCACGGCCAAAACAAATATCGAAAGTAAACTTAGTGGCCTCACATATGGTGCCGACGATTATATTACAAAACCTTTCAGCGTGCCTTATTTCAAAGCGCGCATAAGCAACCTCATTGAGCAACGTCGACTTTTGCAAGCTTATTTTGTATCGGGCATGGCAAGTGGCAACAAGGGCTTTCAGCCAAGTCAAATAGTAATAAGCTCGCACGATGAAGAATTGATAAAACGCGTGATGCATTTTATCGAAGAAAACATCGACAATAGCGAGTTTAGCGTCGAAGAGCTCAGTCAGCACACTGCTATGAGCCGTTCGGTATTTTTCAAAAAAATCAAAAGTCTCACAGGTCTCACGCCAGTCGAATTTATACGCGACATACGCATGCAGCGCGCCGCTCAAATTCTCGAATCGGGTGAATATATGGTCAAAGAAGTGTCGTATATGGTGGGCATTTCGGATACTAAATATTTTGCAAAATGCTTCCGTGCCAAATACGGTTTAAGTCCGTTGGAATACAAAAACAAACAGAAAGAATGATGTGCATCACCATTTTTCCCAGCGTATCAACTCTTCGTTCCATTTGTCCTTGGGCGCTTCGTCGCCTTGCGGATAGCCAATAACGATTACGTTGAGCGGAACAATATGCGTAGGAAGTTGTAGCACCTTTACGACCGATTTTTCGCGCTCGACAATGGGATGAACGCCTGTCCACACAGCGCCGAGCCCCATGCTTTCGGCTGCCAGCAAAATGTTTTGCGTTGCCGCCGAGCAATCTTGCACCCAATACATGCGCGCATCGCCCTCAAAAGCCTTGGTCATGTCGCCACAAACGGCAATTGCTGCCGATGCATTTTTCAGCATTTTGGCATAGGGCAATTCCTCGGCTAGTTGGTCGAGCACAGCCCTGTCGGTAACAACTACAAATGCCCATGGCTGGCGGTTGCGTGCCGTTGGAGCCGCCATGCCCGCACGCACCAAAAGTTTGAGCTGCTCTTTGCTCACCGCTTTGTTGATATAGCGGCGCACGCTTTTGCGATTGAAAATGGTTTCGAGCGTTGCATTTTGTTCGGGCGCCGTACTTACGCTCTGCTTGGCTTTGTTTTGAGTGCTTTCGCCTTTATTTTTTTCGCCCAGCAATGTTTTGTGTAAATTTCCGGGTCTTCCCAAATATTCTCCAAATGAAAAATAGCCACTCTCATCGAAAATTACGGGTTGCATTTTCAGCGCATCGATTCTGTTTTTATCATCGAGTAAGTCGGCATCCACTTTTGTATCAATCACTTTGCCAATAAATTGCGTGTGCGAACCAAGGTTAATGGTGTGCGTCACTTCGCATTCCAACACCACCGGAAATTCGCCCACATAAGGTGCATTCACAAATTCGCCTTTCACGGCTGTTAGTCCCAATGTTTCGAACTTATTTTCGTTGTGACCCGATACTACACCCACATAATCCATGTGCGCTGCATATTTTGTTGATGGCACATTGATGGTAAAAAAGCGCGTAGCCATGATATTGTCGTGCGTTTTGCATGCCGGACGAATTGAAACGGCCACGCTGAGCGGATTAGAGTTGGCAATGCCCGCCCAACCAGCGGTCATAATATTGGGCACTCCATTGCTGTCATACGAACCAATTACCAAAGCCGGTTTAGGCATTATGGCAGCCCGCGGCCCTATTGATTTTTTCGTTTTGTTTTCGTAAACAGGCTTAGTTGCCGCATTTGCGCTTTCGGCATTGGCTGTTTCCAACAAATTTCGACTCACAGGTGCTGGAATTTCCGTTTTGAGGTAGGCTGCCATCGTGTGTCGCACCGTGTTAATAATGGCATTACTGCTAAAAGTAGCACCACTCACCGCATCAATATTTTGTTTGCTCACTTCGGGCGTAAGAGCTTTTTTGTTCCACCTATCCAGCAAGCCCTCAAAAATAACATCGTTGATATAAGCCTTATCTTCATTGTGCTTAAATACATAAACACCTGTAATAATTCGTTTTTGGTCGAAAGCCACCAGCACCGACACATCGCCCGAATAGCCAGTGTAGCTAATGCCAAAATCGGTTGAGGCCAACAAATAACCTATCACCGCTTTTTTGCGATTGCTCACCACTATCTCGTTGTTTTTTCCCAAAGCAAAGCTTCGAGCATCGGGATAAACTTTTTGCACATCGGCCAAAGTGTAAGCAGGCGCTTGCAACTTCGATTGGCTATTGACTACAAAAA
>CAZEVV010000123.1:7044-9043 GCA_964515675.1 uncultured Paludibacter sp.
CTGCAAATAAATACAAAAACTAACAACAAAAAGCATGTTTGATGTATTTTTATAGCGTTTTTTGCATTTTTTCGGAAAAGATGGGGAGGAAAATGAAAATCAATCACATTAGCATAATAAATTTGTTGCTTTCATTTGTCGACAAAATGAAAGTACTTTCGCAATTCAAATAGCTCACAATTTGTAAAGTAAAATGTTCACAATTTATAAAGCAATGCGCTCACAATATGTAAAGTGAAATTCTCACAATTTGTAAAGTAAAACATTCACAATTTGTAAAGTAAAAAGCGCATAATTTGTAAAATAAATATCTAATATTATGTAAACTAAAAATAATATAATATGTAAAATGAAAAAGTGATAATATGTAAAGTAATTTTTTGTATATTTGCATAAATATTAGAATACAAAGTAATTACCTATTAAACATGGCATATTTACAACGCATAACCGACAACGAATTGGAGCGTAAACTACAAGCTGCTGGCGCCCTACTAATTCGTGGTGCAAAAGCATGCGGAAAAACTGAGTCGGCAAGGCAGTTTTCCAAAAGCATATTGCAAGTGGATACCGACCCTCAAGTGCCTTTGCTCATCGACACTGCTCCTGCCCGACTTTTACGTGGAAATGCGCCTCGCCTACTCGACGAATGGCAAGAGCACCCTAAACTTTGGAGTCTTGTGCGACACGAAGTAGACAAGCGTGCATTGCCAGCTCAGTTTATACTTACTGGCTCGGCAAACCCCGACGAAAGCACAAAAAAACACTCTGGCGCAGGCAGGTTTACTACGCTCGACATGCGTACCATGAGCTGGCAAGAATTAGGACACTCAACAGGAAAAATTAGCTTGAATAAACTGTTGGAAGGTATCGCATTTGAGGTACACGATGGACCCACTGATTTGGAATTTATTATTGAGAAAATAATTGTTGGTGGTTTTCCGGCTTTGATAAACAAAAATATTGCGCAAGCAACTGATATTAATCGTGCCTATATCGATTTATTGGCCGACGTTGACATGAGCCGCATATCGAACATAAAACGCGACCCAAACAAAGTGCGTAGTTTACTTCGATCGTTGGCACGTAATACTGCTACTTGCATTGAAACAACTTCGATTGAAGCCGATATTTTCGAAAAAGAAAACGCACAAGTTTCGCGCCCTACAATATACGATTATCTCGATACACTCGAACGCTTGATGATAATTGAAAATCAGCCAGCGTGGAATACTCATTTGCGTTCATCGGCCTTGCTACGCAAAGCACCTAAACGTCATTTTACCGATGTTTCGCTTGCTGTTGCGGCTCTTGGCGCAACAAAAAAGTCATTGCTAGCCGACTTAAAATTCACAGGTTTTTTGTTTGAGTCGCTTGCCATACACGAACTAAGGGTATACGCGCAAGCGAGCGATGCGAGTGTTTTCCACTATCGCGATTCGAGCAATTTGGAGGTGGATGCTATTGTGCAAAAATATACTGGCGAGTATGCAGCTTTTGAGATTAAACTCGGCATTGGACAAATTGAAGATGCTGCAGCTAATCTGAAAAAATTTGCATCGGCTATTGATACATCAAAAACACAACCGCCACAATCGTTAAACATAATTACAGGTACTGGCATAAGTTTTACTCGCACCGATGGTATAAATGTAATATCACTTGCTTCGCTCGGAGTATAGGTTTTTTCTATTTAAAAAACACAAATATACAAGAATATAAAGCAGCGATTTTCATAGCTATTTTATCATTATAAATTGAACATTAAATATCACTACAACACACATATTTATTTATATATAATGTAATTAGCGATATTAAAACATCAACAAAACGTAAAACAAAATGCTCACAATTTGTAAAGTAAATTTCTCACAATATGTAAAATGAAATACTCACAATTTGTAAAATTAAAAGAGCATTCACGCCAATAAAATGGAGAGAATGCTCTTTTTAATTCGCAAAAGCTTTCGATCGTTTATCAAAAGCTATCTGCTAC
>CAZEVV010000124.1:0-4977 GCA_964515675.1 uncultured Paludibacter sp.
GCATCACTAAAACAATTGGATGTTAAAAATTATTTCGGATTTGGTGTTGTAAATAATCATTGCAAATAGTTGCATTGATTATCCCTTCGTTTACTCTGGCATATTCATGCTGGAGCAATTTTCGTTTTAAATAATTTCAATAAAAAAACATAGCTATTATTCAGGTAAATACGAATAGCAGTCGTAAAAAAACATTCAACAATGAGTCAAGAATATAATAACATTCATGTATTTGATTTTAATTTGATTTGCGAATACTTTTCGCTCATAGAACGCCAAGGTCCCGGCAGTAGCGACATGACACTTAGGGCATTAAGTTTTATCGACAACCTAACAGCACAATCGGCCGTAGTCGATTTGGGGTGTGGCACAGGTGGGCAAACCATGACACTTGCACAGGCAATTGAGGCTGAAATTACTGGGATCGATTTATTCCCAGGCTTTGTCGACAAGTTTAACTACAATGCAGCGGCACTCAATATACAACATAGAGTAAAAGCTATCGTGGGGTCGATGGACAATTTGCCTTTTCAGCCCGAATCGTTGGACTTGATATGGAGCGAAGGTGCCATTTACAACATTGGTTTTGAGCGTGGTATAAACGACTGGCGCAACTACCTAAAAACTGGAGGTTACATTGCCGTGAGCGAAGCCTCGTGGTTTAGCAACGAACGACCAGCCGAGGTACAAGCGTTTTGGGATACCGCTTATCCCGAAATCGACACCATAGCAACCAAAGTTGGTCAGTTACAAAAAGCAGGCTACACACCAGTTGCAACATTTTGCTTGCCCGAGTATTGCTGGACAGACGTATTTTACAAGCCGCAGCAAGAAGCACAGCGCATATTCATGGAAAAATACCCCAACAACCCAACCGCACATGCACTGTTGGCAAACGAAAAACATGAAGAAAAAATGTATGAGCAATACAAAGATTATTACGGTTATGTATTTTACATTGCTAGAAAGCGCTAATTAAAAAAGGATTGCCCTTCGAAAAAACGGGGGCAATCCTTTGTTTATAAAGCCTTTATGTCTAAAGTTAAACAGCTAAATTACTTTTGATTCACACTATTTTTTTTGCATAAACATTGTACATAATCGATTTGCCACCTGTTACGAAAATAACAACGATCAGCCTAAACTAGTTATTGCGAATAATTTTTGACAAGCAATCAGTTGTTTTTCAGAAATACAAATATTACACCTCACACAGTAAATTTGAGCCTGCTGTAAAACCTTTATGTAATTATTGTATTGAATAAAAAGGACGCGAATTTAATATTTATTAGTAAATATAAGAATAACTCAATACAATTTTGATAACAATATAGTCAAATTAATGTGTAAAAACATTGAATATTGCTCCACAATACTCCATTTAGTGGATTGGGTGGCTATGTTGGCTCTTATCCCAAACCAATGCTCGCAAATTAACAAACGCAGGTTCGCGTGCTGACTTACAAGAAAATAGAATGAAAATAAATTACGGAAAAATTTCTCTAATCAAAAATCCTTCCTTATATTTGTACAGTAAAATACAATTTTTTACATTTATATTCATTATTTCGTATTAAAAAAAATGAATTAATGCAATCATCACATCCACAGCGTACACCATAAGCTTTTATTATAAGTTTTGAGTTTTGCTAATTATTAGCTTATGTCGGTCGATAAATTTAATATAAGACCGATAATAAACTTATTATCAAAACAATTCATTTGTCGACAAGGCAATTGAACAGTTAATTTCATTGGAAGCATGAAACAATCAAACTATCAATATACAAACTATTTACAAACGAATAATACAAACGAATTAACATTATGCAAAAAATCACATCATTAAGTGCTCTTGCCCACAAAAAGCAGCAATTATGCAACGAAGCTGCGCAATTTAGCAAGCAAATACATGTTTGCGGCGGCACGGGTTGTAGGGCGTCACAAAGCAAGCAACTCGACGAAAAATTGGTGCGCATACTCAACGACAAAGGCCTAAGCAAAGAGGTGCATGTTACATCTACTGGCTGTTTTGGCTTTTGCGAAAAAGGCCCCATCGTTAAAATTTTGCCCGACGATACTTTTTATACCGAAGTGAACCCCAGCGATGCGCGCGAAATTATCGACGAGCATGTGGTGGGCGGCAAAAGGGTGGAACGCCTGCTGTATGTGGACCCCGCAACGCAAGAAAAAGTGGAAAAGTCGCACGACATGGGCTTTTACAAAAAACAGGTGCGCATAGCACTCAAAAACTGTGGCGCTATAAATCCCGAAAGTGTGAACGATTACTTGATGCACGATGGCTACACGGCATTGGGAAAAGTGCTTACACAAATTGGTGCCGAAGAAACAATTAATATCATTAAACAATCCGGACTTCGCGGTCGTGGCGGTGGCGGTTTCCCCACAGGCTTGAAGTGGGAAATAACGCGCAAAGTGGAGGCCGACCAAAAATATGTGGTGTGCAATGCCGACGAGGGCGACCCAGGTGCATTTATGGATCGTGCCATTTTGGAGGGCGACCCACATGCAATACTCGAAGCAATGGCCATTTGCGGCTTTGCTATTGGTGCTTCGAAAGGTTTGGTATATATACGTGCCGAATATCCACTGGCCATTACACGATTGAAAATTGCCATCAATCAGGCTCGTGAGCTTGGCTTTTTGGGCGAACGAATTTTCGATACCGATTTTAGTTTCGATGTCGAAATTCGCTATGGCGCAGGCGCTTTTGTGTGTGGCGAGGAAACGGCTTTGATACATTCGATGGAGGGCAAACGCGGCGAACCGAGTTTTAAACCACCTTTCCCATCGGTTTCGGGATATCTTAAAAAACCTACCAATGTAAACAATGTAGAAACTTTTGCCAATATCCCCGTAATTATAAACCGTGGTGCTGCGTGGTTTGCCTCTATTGGCACAGCCAACTCCAAAGGCACCAAGGTTTTTGCTTTGGCCGGGAAAATTAACAATGTTGGACTCATCGAAGTGCCCATGGGCATTAGTTTGCGCGAAATAATTTTCGAAATTGGCGGTGGCATTCAACATGGCAAACAATTTAAAGCCATACAAACAGGCGGCCCATCGGGCGGTTGCCTTACCGAAGCGCACCTCGATACGCCTATCGACTACGACAATCTTTTGCAAGCAGGCTCCATGATGGGTTCGGGCGGAATGATAGTGCTCGACGAAGATGATTGCGTGGTGTCGGTAGCAAAATTTTATCTCGACTTTATTGTTGAGGAATCGTGCGGTAAATGTGCGCCCTGCCGAATTGGCAACAAAAGATTGTACGAAATTCTCGACAAAATTACACAAGGCAAAGGCACATTCGAGGACCTCGAACGCTTGCGCAACCTCAGCTTGGTGATAAAAGACACTTCGCTTTGTGGCTTGGGACAAACTTCGCCCAACCCAGTGTTGTCGACACTCGAAAACTTTTGGGATGAGTATGTTGAGCATGTGGTTGACCAAAAATGCCGCGCCGGACAATGTAAATCGCTGCTTCATTTTTATATCGAAGAAGAATTGTGTATTGGCTGTACGGCTTGTAAACGCAGCTGCCCTGTAAACGCTATTACTGGCGACCGCAAACAATTGCACGTCATTAACCAAGAAATTTGTATAAAATGTGGAGCGTGCGAAGAGAAATGTGCATTCGACGCCATAAGTGTAAAACTAGAAAAGAAAAAAGTTGCTGAACATGGGAACAATTAAATTAAACATAGATAATAAAACAGTTGAGGTTGAAAAAGGCACAACCATATTAAAGGCGGCGCGCAAAGTGGGTGTCGAAATTCCAACGCTTTGCCACTTTGAGCTTTGCCACATGGGCATCGAAAATAAGCCCGGCGGATGCCGCATTTGTGTGGTCGACGTGGAGGGACGTCGCAACTTAGCGCCTTCGTGCGTTACCGAAGCTACCGACGGCATGGTGGTAAACACACACAACATTCGCGTGCTCAATGCGCGTCGCACGGTGCTCAAACTCATTATTTCCGATCACCCATTCGATTGCTTGGTATGCGCAAAATCGGGCAATTGCGAGTTGCAAGATTTGGCTATCAAATTTGGCATACGCGACATTCCTTATCAGGGCGAAAAATCAACCTATCGCAAAGATACTTCGCCATCCATTATACGCGATATCGACAAATGCATCATGTGTCGCCGCTGCGAAATGATGTGCAACGATGTGCAGACTGTGGGTGCATTGTCGGCCATAAATCGTGGTTTCAACTCGGTTGTTGCGCCTGCTTTCGAAATGGACCTCGAAAAATCGCCTTGCACCTATTGCGGACAATGCGTATCAGTTTGTCCCACAGGCGCCCTCACCGAAGTGGACCACTCCAACGATGTGTTGCGTGCACTTTCCAACGAAAAGAAAACAGTAATTGTGCAAACAGCGCCTGCCGTGCGTGCAGCATTGGGCGAAGAGTTTGGTCTTGAACCAGGCACCTCGGTTACAGGTAAAATGGTGGCCGCACTGCGCCGCCTAGGCTTCAATTATGTGTTCGATACCGATTTTGCGGCCGACCTCACCATTATGGAGGAAGGAACCGAGTTTCTCAACCGACTGAATAAATACATCAAGGGCGAAAGCGACCATAACTTACCCATGCTCACATCCTGCTGTCCGGGTTGGGTAAGCTTTATCGAGCATAACTTCCCCGAAATGCTCAACATACCATCCACCGCAAAATCGCCACAGCAAATGTTTGGCGCCATTGCCAAAACTTATTTTGCACAAAAAATTGGTGTCGACCGCAAAAACCTTGTCGTGGTGTCGGTTATGCCCTGTTTGGCAAAAAAATACGAATGCCAGCGCGACGAGTTCAAAGTGGATGGCAACCCCGATGTCGATTATTCAATTTCAACGCGCGAATTGGCCAACTTCATCAAACAAGCCAATATCGATTTCTTGGATTTGCCCGACGAAGATTTCGACCATCCGCTCGGCGAATCCACTGGTGCAGG
>CAZEVV010000124.1:5077-8989 GCA_964515675.1 uncultured Paludibacter sp.
GCCATCGAAATTATGGCTTGCCCGGGTGGTTGCATTGGCGGTGGCGGACAGCCATTTCACCATGGCAATAGCGAAATACTCAAACAGCGCGCATCGGTTTTGTACAACGAGGACGAAGGAAAAACCCTACGCAAATCGCACGAAAACCCTTCAATTCAAAAACTCTACGCCGAATTTTTGGGCACGCCCTGCGGGCATAAATCGCACGAATTGCTACACACGCAATATTTCGACAGAAGCGAAGAGCTGAATATCAATCATTAACAAAAGTTTTCGACAATAAAATTTCAAACAATCGACATTTCGATACAAATGGTTTTTACTGAAAGAAAACATGAAGGTTTAATTTAAATAAGCAAAAAACAATGGCAACAAAAATATTAACAGACAAAGCAGCAGCCGAAAAGCTTACCGAAGCCGAAAAAGCTATGGGCGAAGTGCCCAAAAGCGAGCTCACTACGGGCATGCAAAGCATGGAAAAATCGACATCGATATATAGCTACGCCGCCCCCGAAAAAGACAAGACAAAAGTAAAACTAAAACTTTCCGACGAAAAAGTTGAGCGCATAAAAGCTATTTGTGCCCTATTCGACAACAATGGAGGCGAGCTGATTAGCGTATTGCATCTCACACAAAACGAGTTGGGTTATTTACCTGCCGAAGTGCAAGAAGTAATTGCCCATGCGCTCAAACTATCGGTAGCGCATGTGTATGGCGTAGTAACTTTTTACTCCTATTTCAGCATGATACCCAAAGGTCGCTTCCCCATTTCCATTTGCACCGGCACAGCCTGCTATGTGCGTGGCGCCGAAAAAGTTTTGGAAGAATTCAAGCGTCAGCTCAACTTAAACGTAGGCGAAACCACCCCCGACGGCAAATTCTCGCTCAACTGCTTGCGTTGCGTAGGTGCATGCGGCTTAGCCCCCGTTATTTTGGTGGGCGAAAAAGTGTATGGCCGCGTAGCCCCCGATGGCGTAAAAGCCATACTCGATGCCTACAAAGAAAAATAGGCTACACAGCAACTGTATCAAAAAAAGTGAACTTCGATGAGGCTCACTTTTTTTGTTGGGGGGAGAGATTGATTGTTGAATTGAAAAATTTCAACAACAGCCCTCTTCATATATTGTAAGTTAAACTTTTATTTATATCTTTGTGGCGATTTACAAATATGCCCACACATTTATTGCATATTCGTACAAAAACAAGACATTTTATTGCAAATAGACGATTTTTAATGGCTTTTAATTAATGAAACAAACAACGCACCCTGTTTTTTTAGTTTTATTTAACACAAAACATCTCCCTTTTTTCCTTCCGTCCACTATATGAGACGGAACGAACCTATCTTTGTATTCGTATTTGGCCGAATGCAAAGAGTAAAGCTATCCGCTCCAAAAAGGGTAGCAAAACAATTTTTTAAACAAATAAATTTTTAAGAAAAATGAAAAACTTAGATTTAAATGGTTTGGGCGTTCAAGAAATAAATGCAACGGAAATGAGAGAAGTGGATGGTGGAATTATTCCACTAATTATAGCCGCAGCTGCTGTGCTATTAAGTTCATGTATACAAATTAACGTTAACAGCGACAACAATACAATGACTAACAAAGCTGACAGTGTTGCAAATGGAAATTCAGTATCAGCAATTAAAAAATGAATCAAGCTGAAATTGAACATCAGTTAAAAAAAAGAGAGACAAATTTTGTCTCTCTTAAATTGTTTATCATCTATTTTTGTCTAGTAATGCTTGATATCTTAACAACATTGATGACAGATGAAAAACTTAAACATGAGGGAAATATAATTACAACCTTTTTTGTCAATAATAAATTTGAATTTATAATATATGTTTTAGTCATAGCATCAATATCAGTTTTTCTAACACACTTATCAAGCAAATACTTGATTTTTATGAAGCCAGAGGATAACCTCATTGGTGTTAAAAAATTCTTAGCATCTATAACTGTTATATTCTTTTATACTCATTTAGTATCATTGCTTTGGGTGATACCCAATAATATCTTGCACAATATTGGCATAAATGGAAATGACAATTGGTTATTTTTCGATTTATCTAAAAGCTATGTACATTTATGCAATAAATATTATCCATATTATCAAATAGTAATGCAAGTTCTTTTATTTGTATTAGCCTATATTATATTCAAAAGGGTAAGTTTATTAATTAATAAATCAAATTAATAATATGAAAAAAGCCAACACAATTTACTTTGATAATATATTTACTTACAAGGTAGTACCAATACCTTTACTATTTATTTCTCCAACACTTATTGCGATATACTTTTATTTGACTTGGCTTGCTTCACCTGACTTAAAGTATGAAGCCAATATTTTAATAAATATTTTTAACTTGGGCTGGCTTGAAATAATTGTTTTAAGTGCAACCTATGCATTGGTTATAATAGTGTTAGCATTAAAAGCAAATAATTATTTTTACCAAAGAAGCAAACACTCAAAGGGATTTCAGTTTTATGCAAATTTGTTCTACGTAATGGTTTTTTATTCACAAGTTTTTTCTTCTGTATTTTGTATACTTAATAATTTACTTGGTTATGTATACTTATTCAATACGAGTTATGATGTTTTGAATCAATTGGCAATTAGCTATGTAAGCTTTTATCAGAAGATTATTTCGTGGTATTTAATAGCAGCTTACACTTGTTTAATTGTAATAGGTATTATTGTTTCTATAATAAGAATTCGAAAAACAAATCATATATAACATTCTAAAAGTTCAGTTTCAACAAACTACCATCCCATGCCCCAACTTTTCCCACCCGAAATAATTGAAAATAGCGTTGAGTGCTATCATGCAAAAATAAGTACACGCAGCAAAGCTATCTATTGGTTGATGCTTTGAAAATATTTCTGGTACATAATACCAAATCATGATTCTTTAAAATTTATTCTATTGGCTTATAAGTAAAGATAAAAGTAAATTTGCTATATTTGCAAATCAATTAAACAGAAATGCCAGACTTAAGCAAAATATATTTGTATCGTATGACCCATATTGAGAATGTGCCTCATATTCTTGAAAATGGCCTTACTCATGCGCATTCAGATAATGCAAATAAAAATTACAAACCAATTGGCGATAACAGTATTATTAGCACACGATATAGTTTTGTTTTAGCTAACGGCAAGAGTTTGGGCAATTACATTCCTTTTTATTTTGGTGCACGTATGCCAATGCTTTATGTTATTCAAAAAGGGTATAATGGTGTCCCAATAACTCCTGCCAATGAGATAGTTTATTGTATTAGTTCGGTACAGAAAATAATTGACCATAATTTATCGTTCGTATTTTCGGATGGACATGCTGTAAACGGGTTTTCTGATTTCTTCGGACTAAAGGATTTACCCAATATTGATACAATAATTGACAAAAAGGCTATTGATGCAACTTATTGGATAAATGATAACGATCTCGACCTGAAAAGAAGAAAAGAAGCTGAGTTTCTCGTTGAATCAGATATTCCAAGTACGGCCATTATCGGATGGTTAGTTTATGATGAAAACGCGAAGAAACGATTGCTTGCAATGGGAATTTTAGAAAACAAGATTTATGTAAAACCTAATAGTTATTTCTGACAAATTATGATACATTTCATTGAAGGCAACTTGCTTGAAAGTAATGCCGAAGCATTAGTAAATACAGTAAACACAGTGGGTGTAATGGGAAAAGGAATAGCTTTGCAATTCAAAAACCAATACCCGAACAATTATAAGTTATATGAAAAAACTTGTAAAGCAAAAGAAGTTCAGGTGGGTAAATTATTCATTACTGAAGATTCGTCATTGTTGGATGGTAGAAAGATAATTATCAATTTTCCGACTAAAACCGATTGGCGTAAACCATCGGAATATAGCTATATAGAAAGTGGT
>CAZEVV010000125.1:0-8950 GCA_964515675.1 uncultured Paludibacter sp.
CTTTCTCAACTCCCCTCCCGATAGGTATCGGGACAAGCAAGGGTTGGGGGGCTGAGTAGTTACTTTTTTTCATATTTTTTAATTCAGTGTTTATGATATCTTACGAATATAAATTTCGAGTGGCTTACCCCGATACCGACCGTATGGGTACAATGCACCATGCCAACTACGTGAAATATTGCGAGTTGGCCCGCTGGGAACTTTTGCGTAACATAGGTGTGCCTTATGCCGAGCTCGAAGCCAATGGGGTGATGTGTCCTGTGATAAGTATGCAATTTAAATTTATCAAAACAACGCATTACGATGAGTTGATAACCATAGCAACAAGCTTGGTAAAAACCAAAGGTGTGCGTATGTGGTTCGAGTATAAATTTCTTAACTCGAAGGGCGAATGCATCAACGAGGCGCAAACCGAAATTGCTTTCGTTGGGCTAAACGACTGGAAACCATGTGCAATGCCACAATTATTAAGCGATGCAATTAAAGCAAAACAGGCATGATAACTGATTTTAAGCAGCTTAAAAGTATTTTGTTTATTGTCTTAGCAATTGCAGCCGCTACGCCTTATGTATCGGCGCCCATTGCTTTGTTCATGGGTTTGGCTTATGCTTTGATTTTTGGCACACCATTTCCGCGTTTTAGTCGTGTAATGGCAAAATACCTGCTGCAAATATCGGTTGTTGGCTTAGGTTTTGGCATGCACTTGGGCGAATCGCTACAAGCGGGTGCACAGGGCATGTTGTTTACAGTGGTTTCGGTAGTGTCGGTACTTTTTATAGGCATAGTTGTTGGTAAATTTTTGGGCGTTCCAAAAACCACTTCATATCTTATAGCTTCGGGTACAGCCATTTGTGGTGGTAGTGCCATAGCTGCTGTTGGTCCAATATCAAAAGCCAACGATAGCGAAATGTCGGTTTCGTTGGCCACAATATTTTTACTCAATGCCGTTGCTTTGTTTGTTTTTCCGGCCATAGGGCATTGGGCTGCACTCACGCAGGAGCAGTTTGGATTGTGGGCTGCCATTGCCATTCACGATACAAGTTCGGTAGTAGGAGCAGGGGCAGTGTATGGCGACGAAGCCCTGAAAATTGCCACAACAGTGAAACTTACTCGTGCATTATGGATTATTCCATTGTCGGTATTTACAATTTTTTACTTCAAAACCAAAGGTCAGAAAATAGTTATCCCTTGGTTTATTTTGTTTTTTGTTTTGGCAATGGTTGCAAATACATATTTCAATTTTTCGGCAGTTTTGTTCGATGGCATAGTATCGGTTTCGCGACAAGCTTTGGTACTAACATTGTTTTTTATAGGTGCAGGCATGTCGCGCAAAAGCATACAGCAAGTGGGTATTAAGCCGCTAATTTTGGGTGTATTGCTGTGGGTTTTTATTGCAGTAATGAGTTTTGCGGTTGTGATGTTTGTTTAGTTCTTCCTATTTATTTAGACCCTCATGAATAAGTTCATTTTGCTTGAATGAGAAAATATTAAATCATTTTTTTAATTTTTTATATTTGTTGCGATTGATTATAAACGTACTTTTGTATCGGAGGCACTGTTATTGCTTTTGAAGTATTTTTTGTGTTTCGTTTTATAGTAACCAAAATTATTTTTATTATGTTACAACGTATTGTTTTTACTGCTGCAATGTTTGCCTTGGGTTTTGGGCTTTGGGCTCAAACCAATGCTGTGAACAATTTTATGAATGCACGCATTACCCAAAATGCGAATGTAAGTATTAGTGTGAAGGATTTGGATACGGGCAAAAACTTGCATCAGTTTCGTTCTAATAATACTGCTGTACCTGCATCGGTAATGAAATTGATAAGTACTGCCACCATGCTCGAAATGTATGGCCCCGATTTTAGGTTCGAAACACGTCTCGAGTACGATGGGACTTTGGGTGCCGATGGTGTTTTGCGTGGCAATATTATTATTCGTGGTGGTGGCGATCCTAGCTTGGGTTCCGACAAAATGGGCGATAAAGCTTTTCTCGATAAATGGGTTGATGCACTACAAGCTGCTGGCATAAAAGCTGTGCAAGGTGCTGTTGTGGCCGACGCACGAATTTTCGATCGTGAGGCACAAAATCCGAAATGGATTTGGGAAGATCTTGGTAACTACTATTCGCCTGGTGTACATGGTATTTCGTATCTCGACAATACAATGCGTGTGTTTTTTCGTTCGGGGCGCATAGGCTCAACACCCGAAATAGTACGTTACACGCCCGAAGTGGAGGGTATGCAGTTTGATGTGCAACTCAAAAGTACAAGCATAGGGTATGATAGTGCGTATTTTTATGGTCCCGCATTTGTGAATTATCGTTCGGTGCATGGTGCTATACCTGCTAACAGAAACGAGTTTATGGTGCGTGCCGATTTACCTAACCCAAGCCTTGTACTTGCGCACCATTTGCGTGCTCGCATGGTGGCTCGTGCTATAAATGTGAGCGATATTGCTACCGATAATGTAACGCTCATATCAAGTCAAACACAAATTGTGCACAGACATTTATCGCCACCATTAGTTGATATTATTACTGAAACGAATGTAAAAAGCAATAATCATTATGCCGAATATTTGTTCCGTTATTTGGGTGCTAGCAGTGGTGCTGAAGGTACTACAGCACGTTCGATAAGGGCTATTAATGCATTTTGGCGTGCGCGCGGATTGCCTGTCGACCAAATGTTTGTGAGCGATGGCTCGGGCTTGTCGCCAACGAATGGTGTTTCGGCCAATTTCTTTGTCGAATTATTGGTGTACATGGACCAAAAAAGCAAATACAGCCTTGCATTTCGTAACAGTTTGGCAGTGGCTGGAAAAACTGGCACATTGTCGTCGTTTTTGAAAGATACGACACTCAACTCGAAAGTTTTTGCTAAAAGTGGCACCTTGTCGCGCGTAAAAAGTTATGCTGGCTATATCGAAAACAACGGAAAACGATATGCTTTTGCAATTATAGTGAACAATCCTAATGGCAGTTCGGCTGCTGTAACCAAGCGCATGGCCGATTTCTTGGTGGAAGTGGGAAGGTGAAAAAATTACTCAGCCTTCCAACCTCTTCCTTCTAGGTCATGTTTATCTTATGAAGTTTGAGGGAGGAGGCAAACGCCTCAAGGGGGAACGAAATCTATATATAATTGTGCATACAAAGTTAAAATATATAATTTACTCATACTTTGAGAGTCGGGCTCAAACCTGCGGTTAGCAACCAGCGGACATTAAACACGAAAAACGAAATGATAAAATATACCTACGTTCGTGAAACGAATTCGACGAATGCATTCGTGCAAACGGAACAAAAATTTTGGCAAAAGCCCTACTTGTATGTGGTTTATACCGATTTTCAGACTGCTGGTCGTGGGCAAACGGGTAATAAGTGGGAGTCGGAACGTGCTAAAAATTTGTTGTTTAGCATATTACTTCGTCCTGAAAATGTAGCTGTAAGCGAGAGTTTTTATATTTCGCAGCTCATTTCGGTAGCTTTGTTTCGTGTGCTATCGCAATATGGTGATGCATTTTCGATAAAATGGCCCAACGACATTTATTACACAGATAAAAAAATTGCTGGAATTTTAATTGAAAACACAATAAAAGGCAACATGTTGGGCAGTTCGATTGTGGGTGTTGGGCTCAATGTAAATCAAAAACATTTTAGTGCTTATCCACTCAATCCCATATCTTTGTGTAATATAAGTAGTCGTAGTTTTCGCCGAAAATTGCTATTAAAAGCCATAGTCGAAAAATTTGCCGAACTATATCAACTCAACGATCGGGCTTATGTACAAGCGTTGTATTTTGAGCATTTGTATAGGCGCGAGGGTTGGCACAAATACATTGCCGAGAATGAAACTTTTGAGGCTCGCATTGCAGATATTTTGCCAGATGGACAGTTGCTATTAGAAAAACGAAATGGCAGCTTTGCTCAATTTTACTTTAAAGAAGTAAGTTTTGCTAGATAATTACAACAAAAAGCTTTACTTTTGTGCTCAGTTTTTTTTTACACAACAATCGAAAACAATAGATATTTATGTTAAAAATAGCATTAATTCAACAATCGAATACAGCCGACAGGGCAGCTAATGTCGAAAAATTAAATCAAAATATACGTACATGTGCAGCTCAAGGTGCACAACTCATTGTATTACAGGAGCTACACAATGGATTGTATTTTTGTCAAACCGAAGATACTAATGTCTTCAATCAGGCCGAAACCATTCCTGGCCCTTCGACCGATTATTTTGCTGCTTTGGCCAAACAATTGCAAGTTGTGTTGGTGCTTTCGTTGTTCGAAAAACGTGCTGCGGGCTTATATCACAACACTGCCGTAGTGATTGAAAAAGATGGTAGCATAGCTGGAAAATATCGCAAAATGCATATCCCCGACGATCCAGCTTATTACGAAAAATTTTATTTCACGCCAGGCGATTTGGGTTTCGAGCCAATTCAAACATCTGTTGGTAAATTAGGTGTGTTGGTGTGTTGGGATCAATGGTATCCCGAAGCGGCACGACTTATGGCAATGGCAGGCGCCGAATTGCTCATTTATCCTACAGCAATAGGGTGGGAAAGTACCGATGTTGATGCCGAAAAACAGCGACAAACCGAAGCATGGGTAACAGTACAACGCGGCCATGCAGTGGCCAATGGTTTGCATGTGCTTTCGTGCAATCGTGTGGGCTACGAAGCCGACCCTTCGGGCGTAACCAATGGCATTCAGTTTTGGGGAAATAGTTTTGTGGCTGGTCCGCAAGGCGAGTTTTTAGCAAAAGCGAGCAATAGCGACGAAGAAAACATAGTGATTGACATCGACCTAGAGCGTTCGGAAAATGTGCGACGTTGGTGGCCATTTTTTCGCGACCGAAGAATTGACGCATTTGGCGACTTGCAAAAAAGATGGAGGGATTGATTTCGTTTTGTTATTAACTGTTTTGCCGAGAGTAAAAGTGAGTTAAATATAGTATTGATCTTCTCGCTTCAAAAACTTCAATATTACAAATATAATTGATTTTCGGTAATGAAATCGGCTACAATTTTTGGTAAATATTGCTCGAATGGCCGTTGATTGCGAATGGCATTTCGTATTTGTGTCGACGAAATGTCGTAGTAAGGTGTGTTGAGTTTACGCATAGTGGGGTAGAGCGATTGCACAGCTTCGAAATCGTAGCCACGACGCGGATAAACAAGTACTTCGAACTCGGCAAGTAATTGTTCGTGGTCTTTCCATTTGTCGAACACAAGTGCATTGTCGCTGCCAATGAGCAGAACGAAAGTATGTTGCGGAAATTCGTTTTTTAGTTTACGCAATGTGTCGATGCTATAAGAGGGTAGGGGCATGCCAAATTCAATGTCCGAAACTTTTAGCTTGTTGTTTTGCTCAATGGCCAATACGGTCATTTCGAGGCGAATGTGTTCATCGAGTAGCTCGTTTTGGTCTTTGAGTGGGTTGTTGGGCGACACCACAAACCACAATTCGTCGGCCTCGTTGCTTAGCACAATGTGCTTTGCAAGTGCCAAGTGTCCGTTGTGTATCGGGTTGAAAGAACCCATATAAAGTGCTATGCGCATGGTTTTTTTTCTTATTGAGCCAAAAAATTGCGTATAATGGCTTCGGATTCGGCTTTGGCGGTTTCGAGATTGTCGTTTACTACAATATGGTCGAATTTTGGCGCAAAACTCATTTCGTATTCTGCTTTTGCTAAGCGCTTTTCAATCATTTCCATGCTGTCGGTATTGCGACCCACAAGACGTTCGCGCAATGTTTCGATGCTTGGTGGCGCAATAAACAAGGCTAAAGCACGCTCGCCATATTGTTGTTTAATGTTGAGTCCGCCTACCACATCGACATCGAAAACTACATTGGCACCGGTGCTTGTAATGCGCTCTACTTCGCTGCGCAAAGTGCCGTAAAAGCAGCCTTTGTATACTTCTTCGTACTCGAGAAACTCGTTGTTGCGTATTTTGGTTTCGAAAGCTTCGGTACTTAAAAAGTAGTATGCTTCGCCATGAATTTCGGTGCCACGGGGGGCGCGACTGGTAGCCGAAACCGAAAATTGCATGTCGAAACCACAGCCCAAAAGGTATTGTACCAAAGTGCTTTTGCCAGCGCCCGAGGGTGCCGAAAATATTATGAGTTTACCCGACATTTTTTTTATAATACGTTTAAAACCTGTTCTTTAATTTGCTCCAAATCGTCTTTCATAAGTACCACAATTTTTTGCATTTCGCTTTGATTCGACTTTGAGCCAAGGGTGTTTATTTCGCGACCAATTTCTTGTGCAATGAAACCTAGTTTTTTTCCAGGTGCATTTTCATTTTTCATTGTTTCGATAAAATATTCGAGGTGATTTTGTAGGCGTACCTTTTCTTCGTTCACGTCGAGTTTTTCGATGTAATAAATTAACTCTTGTTCGAGGCGGTTTTTGTCAATTTCAATTTTTTCGGACAATGATAGCAAACTTTCTTCCAATTTGTTTTTGATACGCTCCACTCTTTCGGCTTCGAAAGGCGCAATTTGCGTTAATAAATCGGCAATGTGTGCAATTTTAGTTTCGAAAACATCTTGCAAAGCCTTTCCATCCTGCAAACGAAATTCCTTGAGTTGTTCAATGGCAGCTGCTACGGTTTTACGTATCTCGAGCCACTCGTTTTCGTCCAACTCAACAGTTTCCGACTTCATGGTGTCGGGCAAGCGAAGTATAATTTCGTACCAATTGCTGGGCATTTCGATGCCAGTGTTTGCCGATATTTCTTTAATTTGCTCGTAGTACGATTGCACCACAGCTTGGTTTATTTTGGTAACCGACTCTTTGCCCGAGTTGTCGATATAAAGCGCAAAGTCGATTTTTCCACGTTCGAGTGCCGATGACAATTCGTTGCGAATTTCAATTTCTTTTTCTCGATAAAGGCCCGAAATGCGGGTCGATATGTCGAGTTGTTTGCTGTTGAGCGATTTAATTTCGACAACAATTTTTTTGTTGCCATATTCGCAAGTGGCTTTGCCAAAGCCGGTCATCGATTGTACCATAAATAAATGCTATTATTGAGAATGAATTTTTTAAAAAACCTTGTGCATGCATTTTTTTGAATGCTGTTATGGCTTTTGCAGCGCAAATTTACACATTTAATTTTAGAAAACCTAAATGATGCTTTATTTTGTTTTTATGAAACATTTGTAAAACATAAGCGTACACATTGTGTTTTGTATTAAATTGATTGATGTTTCTGTTAATTGTAAAAATGTAAATCAGTATTTGTTAGAAAATTTTCTGTTAACTTTCACGCACGAAATTCAGAAATCCAGTTACTGAAATTGCCTCAATATTGCTATATACAAATGTTTATGTATTGTAGTGAAAGTTAGCTTTAAATCAATTGTTTTATCACATAGCTAGCGTTGCATTGTCGTCACTTCTATTGACGTATCGTCGATAAATGTTAATGCTTTTTAATTATTATGTGATTTGGTATTGTTGTATGTCGCAATTGAATTGATTATAATTATTTCAATTCAACTTATTCACAACACAAAACCCAAAAATATCAACGTTTTTTGTAAGGAATACATCTTTTTTTCATTAAATAATACTTACCTTTGCAGCGTCGTTTTGCCGACAGGGGAATGGGACTTACCTATGATAAACCGCTCTTTTTTGTAAGCTGATAGTTCCTACATAACCAATAATTATATTTGCACAATGTTAACAAGTTTGGCTTTTTTGCTTTTATTAGGCCTGTCGTTGGGCTATGTTTTCAATAAATTAAAATTGCCTGCATTGCTGGGTATGTTGTTCACAGGCATTGTTTTGGGTCCTTTTGTACTGAATGTAATATCGCCTTCGTTACTTTCAATATCCATCGAGTTACGACAAGTGGCGCTTGTGATTATTTTGCTGCGTGCTGGTTTGGCACTAAATATTAAGGATTTAATAAAAGTGGGTCGCCCAGCTATTTTGATGTGCTTTGTGCCTGCTTGCTTCGAAATTGTAGGTATGATATTGATTGCGCCTCCATTGTTGGGCGTTAGTGTGCTCGAAGCGGCCATTATGGGGACGATAGTTGCCGCGGTTTCGCCGGCCATTATTGTGCCCAAAATGCTTTATTTGATGGAGAATAAATATGGTACGAAAAAAAGTATCCCGCAATTGATAATGGCCGGTGCTGCGGTCGACGATGTTTTTGTAATTGTACTGTTTACTGCTTTTACTACTTTGGCAAAAGGTGGCGAAATTTCGGCTGCTAGTTTTACGCAAATACCTATTGCCATTGTTGTAGGACTGGTTTTGGGCATTGTTTCGGGATGGTTGCTTACGCGGTTTTTTAAGAAATTTCATATGCGCGATTCGGTAAAATTACTCATCATAATGTCGGTTGCATTTTTGTTTTTAGCTGCCGAACATAAATTGCAAGGCATAGTTCCCATTTCGGGATTGTTGGCTGTAATGGCTTTGGGTGGTACCATATTGAGTACATATGAGCTATTGGCAAAACGCATTTCGCCTAAATTTTCGAAACTCTGGGTTGCTGCCGAAATAATGCTTTTTGTGCTTGTGGGTGCTAGTGTCGATATAAATTATGCTTTAGCTGCTGGCGGAATTACTGTTGTACTGATATTTATCTCCTTGCTTTTTAGGATGAGTGGTGTGTTTGTGAGTATGACAAAAACGGTTTTGAATGTGAAAGAACGAACATTTTGTATGATAGCATATATGCCTAAAGCAACTGTGCAAGCAGCCATTGGCTCGCTGCCATTGGCCATGGGTTTGCCAGGTGGGCAATTGATGCTTACTGTAGCTGTGTTGTCGATACTAATAACTGCCCCGCTTGGTGCAATGGGTATTGATAGAACCTATAAAAAATTGTTGGAAAAAGAGTGATAATATTGTACAGATTGACTCAAAACTCAAAACCTCCCTCGTACCTTATGAGGCAGGCTCAAAACTCAAAACTC
>CAZEVV010000126.1:0-8919 GCA_964515675.1 uncultured Paludibacter sp.
ATGGACGAAAAAACAGCTTTAAGCTTAGGTATTGCACATATTCCATTGGTAATGCTCGACAATACCGACCGTAACCGTACTTCGCCATTTGCTTTCACAGGTAATCGTTTCGAGTTCCGCGCTGTGGGTTCGTCGGCCAACTGTTCGTCGGCAATGATTGCACTTAACACTGCTGTTGCTGCGCAATTAATTGAATTTAAGGCAGAAGTAGATGCTAAAATGGCAACTGGTGTAAGCAAAGAAAAAGCAATTTTCGACATTTTGAAATCGTACATTAAAATTTCGAAGCCTATCCGCTTCAATGGTAATGGTTACAGCGAAGAGTGGAAAATTGAAGCTGGAAAACGTGGCTTGGATTGCGAAACAAGTGTGCCCGAAATTTATAAAGCATATCTTACTCCACAATCAGTTGAAATGTTTGCTAAAACAGGTGTATTGACTGAAAAAGAATTGCACGCACGCAACGAGGTGAAATGGGAAATGTACACTAAAAAACTTCAAATTGAAGCACGTGTTTTAGGCGATTTGTGTTTAAATCACATTATCCCAGTAGCAACACGCTATCAATCAATGCTTTTGGATAATGTTTCGAAAATAAAAGCATTATATCCCGAGAAATTCGATTCGTTGGCTGGACTGAATTCGAAACTTATCGAAGAGATTGCCCTTCACTTATCGGCCATTAAAACAAATGTTGATGCGATGGTTGAAGAGCGTAAGGTGGCCAATAAAATTGAGCACGAATACGATAAAGCAGTTGCTTACCACGACAAAGTGATACCTTATTTTGATGTAATTCGTTATCATGTTGACAAACTCGAATTGATTGTTGACAATGAGATGTGGACATTACCAAAATACAGAGAATTGTTATTTATTCGTTAATAATAAGCGAAAATATCGATTTTAGAAATATCAAAAAAAAGTGGGAGCTAATGCAAAACATTAGATCTATCCCACTTTTTTTATACCCCAATAAAACTAAAAAATAATATTTATCACAGTAATTGATAAAACTGTGCTAATAAAATTATACATTACGATTATGAATTCAGTACCTCAAAAAATTGATGAATACGAGCAGCGGGCGTTGTATTCATTTGAAAACGAGCACGATGCTTGCGGTGTAGGATTAGTGTTGAACATTTTTGGTGAAAAATCGCACGAAATTGTTGAAAAAGGCCTACAAGTTTTAGAAAACATGGTGCATCGCGGTGCCGAGAGTGCCGACAACAAAACAGGTGATGGAGCTGGAATTTTGGTTCAGATACCACACGAGTTTATATTATTGCAAGGAATTGCTGTTCCTGCTAAAGGGCGTTATGGAACTGGTTTGGTGTTTTTACCAAAAGAAAGTGCAAAGGCGCAACTTTGTATCAATGTAATTAAAGAGCAAGTTGAAAAAGAAGGCCTTAACTTAATTGCAGTACGCGACGTACCTGTTGATAGTTCGATATTAGGACAAATATCGGCATCGAACGAACCTGAGATTAAACAAATTTTTGTAACAGGTGGCAATAGCCAAGATGAGTTGGAGCACAAGCTTTATGTAGTGCGCAAAAAAATTGAAAAATCGATTTTAAAATCAAATATAGCAAAGGAACGCAGTTTTTATATTGTTAGTTTGTCGACCAAGCAAATGGTTTACAAAGGCATGTTAACATCCGAACAATTGCGCGATTATTTCCCCGACTTGAGCAATCCGAATTTTACCAGCGGTATTGCTTTGGTACACTCGCGCTTTAGTACCAACACTTTCCCAACATGGGACTTGGCACAACCATTCAGAATGCTAGGTCATAATGGCGAGATTAACACCATTCGCGGCAATCGCCAATGGATGGAATCGCGCGAAAGTGTTTTAAAATCTGATTTATTGGGCAACCTACAAGATTTATATCCTATTGTGCAACCAGGCATGAGCGATAGCGCTAGTTTGGACAATGTACTTGAGTTTTTGGTAATGTCGGGCAAAAGTTTGCCACATGCCATGGCTATGTTGGTGCCCGAAAGTTGGAACATGAAAAACCCAATTTCGGACGATTTACGTGCATTTTACGAGTACCATAGTGCTTTCATGGAGCCGTGGGATGGTCCGGCAACATTGCTATTTAGCGATGGTCGATATGCAGGTGGTATGCTCGACCGTAATGGTTTGCGCCCTGCACGCTACTTAATTACGCACGACAATTTAATGGTAATAGCCTCAGAAACAGGAACCATTGAGTTTGAGCCAGAACGTATTAAAGAAAAAGGTCGCTTAAAGCCTGGCAAAATGGTGATGATTGACACCGAGAATGGCCAGATTTTTTATGATAAAGAATTAAAAGAAGGATTGGCAAAAGCCTTCCCATATCGTGAGTGGTTGAGCAAAAATTGCATCGACATGGACACTATATCTTCGGGACGTAGTGTGAGCAACGACATTAAGAATTATAAAACATTGTTGCATGCTTTTGGCTATTCGACCGAAGATGTAGATCGTATCATTATCCCAATGGCAAACGATGGGCAAGAGCCAATTTCGTCGATGGGTAACGATACACGTTTGGCAGTTTTTTCGGACAAGCCACAACGTTTGTTCAACTATTTCCGTCAGCAATTTGCACAAGTAACCAATCCACCTATCGACCCAATTCGCGAAGAGTTGGTAATGTCGCTCACAGGCTATATTGGTTCAATACATCAAAATTTATTGGAGCCTGCACACGATGTACTTAAAATGGTAAAACTCAAAAGTCCTGTGCTTACAAACGTGCAGTTCGACATTTTGATGAACTTAAAATACAAAGGTTTTTCAACTATTTCGTTGCCTATGCTTTTCGATCCTTCGAAAGGAAGTAAAGGCATGGAAACTGCTTTGCAAGAGCTTTGCTTATCGGTTGAAAAAGCGGTGGACGATGGAAAAAACTATATCGTATTGAGCGACCGTGGAGTTGATGCCACCCACGCTCCTATCCCATCGTTGTTAGCTGTATCGGCAGTGCATTTGTATTTGGTTGAAAAACGCAAACGCATGCAAATCGATATCGTTGTTGAGTCGGCTGAGCCACGCGAGGTTATGCATTATGCTTTGTTGTTTGGTTTTGGTGCCAATGCAGTGAATCCGTATATGGCTTTTGCTATTATCAACGACAAAGTAAAATCGGGCGATATTCAAATGGATTTGGAGACAGCCAAAAAGCATTATATCAAAGCTGTAAATAAAGGATTGTTAAAAGTTTTATCGAAAATGGGTAACTCAACATTGCGCAGCTACCGTGGAGCACATATTTTCGAAGCCGTTGGTATATCGTCGACATTGCTCAACAAATACTTCACTGGCATTTCGTCGGCCATCGAAGGTATCGACATGGAAGATATTGCAACCGAAGTATTGCGTCCACATCTTGAGGCATTTAAGCCCGAAGAAGGTAGTAACCCCGAAGATTTGTACAATTTAGGTTTATATGCTTATCGTAATGATGGCGAAAAACATGCTTGGAATCCCGAAACGATTGCACGTTTGCAAATTGCCACAAAAACAAATAGTTACGAGAAGTACAAAGAATATGTAAATAGCGTTGACAATAAAAAAGAACCAATATTTATACGCGATTTAATTGAATTTAAAAAGCAAACGCCTATTGATATCAACGAAGTTGAGCCAGCAGAAAACATTATGAAACGTTTCTGTACAGGCGCAATGTCATATGGATCGATTAGCCGCGAAGCACATGAAGCAATGGCTATGGCCATGAATAAAATTGGTGGTCGTAGCAATACTGGCGAAGGAGGCGAAGACCCCGAACGTTACAAAAAACGCGATGATGGTTTGAATACTCGTAGTGCCATTAAGCAAGTTGCTTCTGGGCGTTTTGGCGTAACAGCCGAATATTTGATTAATGCCGATGAGTTGCAAATTAAAATTGCACAAGGCGCAAAACCAGGCGAAGGCGGTCAGCTACCCGGACATAAAGTGGATAAAATTATTGCTAAAACACGTCACTCTATTCCCGGCATTTCATTGATTTCACCACCACCACATCACGATATTTATTCGATTGAAGATTTGGCACAGTTGATTTATGACTTAAAAAACATAAACCCAACAGCAACGGTGAGTGTAAAATTGGTTGCCGAAACTGGTGTAGGTACAATTGCTGCTGGTGTTGCCAAAGCCAAAGCCGACCTTATTGTAATAAGTGGTGCCGAGGGCGGTACAGGTGCTAGCCCATCGAGTTCGATTAAACATGCAGGTTTGCCTGTGGAAATTGGCTTGGCCGAAACGCAACAAACACTGGTAATGAACAACTTGCGCGGACAAGTAAAATTACAAACTGATGGACAATTAAAAACAGGACATGATGTTGTGACCGCCGCAATGCTTGGCGCCGAAGAATTTGGCTTTGCAACAAGTGCATTGATTGTTTTGGGCTGTGTAATGATGCGCAAATGTCACCTCAACACATGCCCAGTGGGCGTAGCAACGCAAGACGAAGATTTGAGAAAACATTTTGTTGGAAAACACGAATATTTGGTTAACTTCTTCCGTTTTATTGCCGAAGATACACGTGAGCATTTGGCTGCATTAGGTTTCAGAAGCTTGGACGAAGTTATTGGACATGCCGAACTTTTGCAACAAAAGAAAATTGAAGGCGATTCGAAATTGAAAAAAGTAAACTTATCGCGCTTGTTATTTGTTCCGCAAAACATTGAAGGTATTGCTTTACGCAAAGTTAAAAATCAAGACCATAAATTGGAACAAGTACTCGACAGAGATTTGATTAAAAAATCGCTTCCTGCATTGGATTTGTGTATGCCAGTTGAAATTCGCAAAAAAATTACCAATATCGACCGTGCGACAGGCGCAATGCTTTCGGGCGAAATAGCCAAACGTTATGGTCAGGCAGGTTTGCCAATTGATACCATTAAAGCTTATTTTACAGGTTCGGCCGGACAAAGTTTTGGTGCATTTTTGAGTAAAGGTGTGTTTTTCGAACTCACAGGCGAAGCCAACGATTATTTAGGTAAAGGCCTTTCGGGCGGTAAAATAGTAGTAGTAGCACCCAAAGAAAGTACATTTAAACCTGAGAATAATATTATTGCAGGTAACACGTTGCTTTACGGAGCTACAAGTGGCGAGGTTTATATTAATGGTATTGTAGGTGAGCGTTTTTGTGTGCGTAACTCAGGCGCCACAGCAGTTGTTGAAGGAGCTGGCGACCACTGCTGCGAATACATGACAGGTGGCCGCACTGTAGTACTTGGAGCAACAGGACGTAACTTTGCTGCAGGTATGAGTGGAGGTGTTGCATATGTATTGGACGAAAAAGGCGATTTTGATTTCTATTGTAATATGGAAATGGTTGAACTTTCGTTGATTGAGGATAGTGCCGACAATAAAGAGTTGCATACACTCATTAGCAATCATTACAAACACACAGGAAGTGCACGCGCAAAACAAATACTCGACAATTGGCGCGATTATGTTGATAAATTCATTAAAGTAGTTCCTATCGAATACAAAAAAGTATTGCAATTGGAAAAAATGGAAGCCATCAACAAAAAAATCGCACAAGTTGAACGCGATTATTAATCAAAGGAAACAATAAAATTTAACAATCCATTTTCGGTTGGGTAAAAAAAATACCCAACCGAAAACAAGATAAAACTCAAAAAATCATGGGAAATCCTAAAGCATTCATGTATATCGCCAGAAAAGATGCAGGCTATCGTCCTGTTTTGGATCGTGTACGCGATTTTGGCGAGGTAGAACAAACCCTAAATAGAGAAGACCGCAAACAACAAGCTTCGCGCTGTATGGATTGTGGCATTCCATTTTGTCATTGGGGTTGTCCGCTGGGCAACAAAATGCCCGAATGGCAAGATATGATCTACAAAGGCAAGTGGAAAGAAGGTATAGACAACTTACATCAAACAAATAATTTTCCTGAATTTACAGGTCGCATCTGCCCTGCCCCATGCGAAAAAGCATGTGTATTGGCATTGCACGAATCGCCTGTGACCATTCGCGAAAACGAAGCAGCAGTTACCGAAGTTGCATTTATCGAAGGAATGATAAAAGCCGAACCACCCAAAACACGCACAGGTAAAAAAGTAGCTGTTATAGGTGCTGGTCCTGCTGGACTTGCTGCTGCGCAACAACTAAATCGTAAAGGCCACACAGTAACTGTTTTCGAGAAAGAAAAAGGTTTGGGTGGATTATTGCGCTACGGTATTCCGAATTTCAAACTCAATAAAAATGTGATCGACCGCCGCATGAATTTATTGGCTGAGGAGGGAATCATTTTCAAAACAGGCGTTGAAGTAGGCAAAGATATTTCGGGAAAAGAAATTATGACATCGTTCGATGCTGTATGTATAGCCATAGGTGCAGGCAAACCACGCGACATACAACCCGAAGGTCGTAAACTCAAAGGTATACATTTTGCGATGGAATTTTTGAGCCAACAAAATATGTTGCTCACGGGCGAAACTGTAAACGAAAAAAGCATTATCAATGCCAAAGACAAGCATGTTTTGGTAATTGGTGGTGGCGATACTGGGTCCGACTGTGTGGGAACATCGGTTCGCCAAGGTGCAGTAAAAGTGACGCAAATCGAAATTATGCCTCAGCCGCCAGTTGGAAAAAATCCAGCAACACCATGGCCAAGTTATCCGCACATACTTAAAACATCGAGTTCGCACGAAGAAGGTTGCGAGCGCCGTTGGAGTTTGAACACAGTTGCTTTTAAAGGCGAAGGCGGTAAACTCACCGAGGTATTGGTGGAAGAAGTGGAATGGGTGAAAGATGAAAACGGCCGAATGAATATGAAGCCAACGGGTAAAACCGACATTATCAAAGCCGATTTGGTGTTTTTGGCATTAGGATTTGTACATCCTGTACACGAAGGATTGCTCACCGAGTTGGGTGTAAAATTCGACCAACGAGGCAATGTAGCTGTTGATGCCGAAAGCAAAAGTTCGGTAGCCAAAGTATTTGCTACAGGCGATGCTGCCATTGGTGCAAGTTTGGTTGTACGTGCCATTGCTTTAGGACGAAAAGTGGCCGAAGATATTCATAAAACGATTTAATAACAGCCCCCTAAATCCCCCAAGGGGGACTTAAAGAAAGAATAATTACTTTAATAATCGCTTCGAAAAGTCCCCTATGGGGGATTTAGGGGGCAAAATTTAAAAAACTATGTGTGGAATAGTATGTGCATTTGACTTGCAAAAAGAGTCGACAAGCCTACGCCCTCAGGTGTTGAAAATGTCGAAGAAAATTCGTCATCGCGGGCCCGATTGGTCGGGTATATATGCCGATGACAAAACTATAATGGCGCACGAGCGCTTATCGATTGTTGACCCAAAAGCTGGTAAACAGCCATTATATAGCAAAGATGGAAAACTAGTTTTGGCTGTAAATGGCGAAATTTACAATCATCAAGAAATACGTAAAGAGTTTGAAGGAAAATATGAGTTTCTTACCAATTCGGATTGCGAAGTGATATTGGCTTTGTATCGCGAAAAAGGATTCAATTTTTTAGAAGACCTAAACGGAATTTTTGCATTTGCACTTTACGACATCGAAAAAAACGTGTATCTTATTGGTCGTGACCATATTGGGATTATTCCACTATACCAAGGTTGGGATGCCGATGGAACATATTATGTAGCATCCGAATTAAAATCGCTCGAAGGATATTGTACAAAAATTGAAGAGTTTTTGCCAGGACAATATTATTACAGCGAAAACGAAGCTCCAACAAAATGGTATGTGCGCGATTGGGAAAGCTACGATGCAGTAAAAAACAATGTATCGAGCATCGATGAATTGCGCGATGCTTTGGAAGCAGCTGTTTTGCGTCAATTAATGACCGATGTGCCTTATGGCGTTTTATTATCAGGCGGTTTAGATTCGTCGATTATCTCGGCTGTAGCCAAAAAATATGCCGCAAAACGCATCGAATCGGGTAATATGGAAGATGCTTGGTGGCCACAACTGCACTCATTTGCAGTAGGTTTGGTAGGTTCACCCGATTTAATTGCAGCGCGCAAAGTAGCCGATTATATTGGCACTGTGCACCACGAAATTCATTTTACAGTGCAAGAAGGTCTCGATGCCTTGCGCGACGTAATTTATCATATCGAAACATACGATGTTACAACTGTTCGCGCAAGTACACCTATGTATTTGTTGGCTCGCGTAATAAAATCGATGGGTGTAAAAATGGTACTTTCAGGCGAAGGTGCCGACGAAATTTTTGGTGGCTACCTCTATTTCCACAAAGCTCCCAATGCCGAAGAGTTTCATAAAGAGACTGTACGCAAATTGAGCAAATTGCATATGTACGACTGCTTGCGCGCCAATAAATCATTGGCATCGTGGGGCGTTGAAGGTCGTGTGCCGTTTCTCGATAAAGAATTTATGGATGTGGCCATGCGGATAAATCCAACCGACAAAATGGCAGGTAAAGGAAAAATGGAAAAATGGATTCTACGCAAAGCATTCGAAGATTATTTGCCCGAAAGCGTTGCTTGGCGCCAAAAAGAACAGTTTTCGGATGGTGTAGGATATAACTGGATTGACACATTACGCGAAATTACATCGGCGCAAGTTAGCGACGATCAAATGGCGCGTGTGAATGAATTATTTCCAATAAATCCACCTATGACAAAAGAAGAATTCTATTATCGCTCAATTTATGCCGATCATTTTCCTTCCGACGAAGCAGCTAAATGTGTTCCTTCGGTTCCTTCGGTAGCTTGTAGCACACCTATTGCACTTGAGTGGGACGAAGCTTTCAAAAAAATGGCCGACCCATCGGGACGTGCAGTGAAAAGTGTTCACGAACAGGGGTATAAATAATTTTTTATTTGAAGATTTGAAGGATTTGTCCCGATTGCTATCGGGATTGACGGATTTGAAGATTT
>CAZEVV010000127.1:0-8916 GCA_964515675.1 uncultured Paludibacter sp.
ATAAATCTGGGGGTTATGCAAAGTAAACTCCTCCGGAGTTTTTCAGCAGCCCCTATTTAGCAAAGCCCCCCAACCCCCTCAAGGGGGAGTGAAAGCACGAATTTTCAAGTCTAACATTCTGCAATGCCACCTCTTAAAGCCCCCTTAAGGGGGGTGGGGGGGCTATATCTTCAAATTAATCTTAACACCCCCCTGCATCGGTTTGCCTTGTTGCACAAAACTTTTGCCCAATGCTTCGAAAAAGAATGCATTATACGAAGTACGTGTAAGGTTGCTGCCCCAAATATCGAGACTCATATTGCCACGCACTAAACTCACACGAGCATCCAAAGTACCATAATAATCTTGTTTTGCAGTATTTTTTTCATTCCAATAAATGTCGCCATTGCCTTTATATATGGCACTCAACACAATGCGATTGAGCCACTTCGATTGCAAATTAATGCTTTTGTTAGCTTGCAATGCCAATGTATGACGCGGCACGTAAGGAACAAAATTGCCATTATAATGAGTGTTTGCATTCAATACATTTTTTACAAATGTTGCATGCGTTAAACCATAAGCACCCGCAAACGTAAAACCGTAAATTGAGCCCGTACTCACATTCAACTCCAAGCCTTTGCTCACTGTTTCGCCAGCATTTTTCAACATCGAACCCGTTCCACTGGGCACTGTTTGGTAAATTTGCTGATTGCTCCAGTCGATATAAAAAGCCGATGCCTCAACAAAAAGATGGTTATTGAAAAGTGCCGATTTGAAACCCAATTCGTAATTCCAACTGTATTCAGGCTCGAAACTCAAATCTTCGGGGCGCTCAAAAGTTATGTTGTAACCGCCAGTTTTAAACCCTCGTGTTACCGATGCGTAGGCATTGCTTGCACCAAAAGCATAGCTCATGGTGAATTTTGGCAAAACCTGAAACGAACTTATGCCATTGTACACAGTATCGACCATTAGGCTACGATTTGTATTCATCTGTCGATAAAAAACATAAGCCATAGTATTGCTCTCGGTTCCTACACGCACGCCAGCCGAAACACTCAGATTTGGAATCAACACATCGTCGAAAGTAGATTGATGGTAAAATGCAATTCCGTCCAACTTTTGGTCGTACGCTTTGTCGGTTTGCATTTTAGCTGCAAGCACATCAACAATTACATCGTTGTAAAATTGTTGTACAAAAAAATGCGTACCAAAAAGCCAACTGTAACGCTCGGTGTTTTTCGATTGCAAGCTAAGCTCTTGCGAAAACATGTGTTGCTTTTGGTTTTGGGTTACAAAAAACTGCGAAACTGTCGAAAAATCTTGGTCAATCATTTGCTTGTCGCGCATGTATTGATAGGAACTTACGGCTTTGAAAACAAATTTTTCGTCGTCGTATTTCAACACCAAAGCATCCGACAACAAATTGCGTGTATAGCCACTTTCGGCATCATACGCAATGGCATTGGGCAATTGAGTGCTTGCATTGAGCGAGGCATACGGATAACCACCTTCGCTACTTTTTTCGAAACTAAAAATATTCTCGATGCTAAATTTTTTAGTCGGACTAAATATCAGCCGATTGCGAAAACTATAAGCATCCAAAACATCAACATTCTTTTCCAAAAATTCATTATAGAAAAAACCATCGCTATGGCGATAATTGGCAGCAACCGAAAAAGCAAATTTGTCGCTTGGCTTGTTGTAATGGCTCACACCTACTTGATAATTGCCATAGGTGGCAGCACCAATATTTATGTCGGTGCCCTGGTAGTTGAGCGGCGATTTGCTCAGCACATTGATAATGCCTCCCATGGTATTGCGGCCATGCGAAGTGCCTTGTGGTCCACGCAATACTTCGATGCGGTTGATATCGAAAAACTCGAAATTGAAAGCCGACTTTTCGAAATACGGAACATTATCGACATACAAACCTACCGATGGCGCATTGATACGCGACCCAATACCACGAATATAAATGGGCGAAGTAAGTTTCGAACCATAATCGGGCATAAAAAGGTTGGCAACGACTGCACTCACATCGGCCAATGTTTTAATGCCATTATTTTCGATGCGTTGTGCATTAACAATGGCTGCCGATGCGGGTAGTTTTTTCATGCTATATTGCTCGCGCGAAGCTTCTACAATTATTTCTTGCAAAGCAACGGTATCGCTAACTTCATTATTTGGATTGGCAGAATATACGAAATTTGCACTCGCCACAACACATGCAGCAAGGCAAATAAATACTTGTTTTATTAGCATTTAATTTGTTTTTAATTGATAAAAAAATGTGTGAATTTGAGGCACAAATGATTGAACTTTGCACCTAAAAAGTTACATTGGCACAAAAAAGCGCCAAAGAAAAATCAACTAAAAACAGGAGGAGGACGCGAAAAAACACTTTGCTGATAAGCTTTCGTAACGTAGCAATGCGTTGGTTGTGCAATTGCATCTACAGCTATAAAATGAGGAGTTTTAAAATCAAACTCTGCATCATTGGCGATATAAAAGTCTGAAAAAAGATAATCTACGGCCTGTGGCAAGTCAGCCTTTTCGATCAAAGGTACAACAATTTGCTTGTCGGCACTTGTGGCAAAAGTTTGTAGCTGCTCGTTGCTCGAAAACTTTGGCGCCAATATGCACGAAACATAGGCCACAAGCATAAATAGCTGCGGTATGAAACTCGAAAATATTGACGATTCGAACATTAACATATCAGACTTCTTAATAATAACGCATTTTCAAATAATAAAAACACGTTGTTTTGTAATAAGTTCAATTTTTGGCAAAAGTACAAATAATTTATGATGAAACTTCCATGTTAAAACAATTATTAACACACAAAGATTTGCTGTTTTGGGTTTGGGGCAAAACAGCTCACCCGCTACCGCAGCATCTCACCGCTATTTGGGACGATAAAATACTGATGCTGTCATTTGAAATGTATTATTCAAGCCCTTCAGGCTTGTGATATTGCGCTACATATCAACCATGGGTAATAACCCATGGCTAATCATATTCAACCCCGTTGGGGTATAAAACTCATAAAACGTAAAATACTGAGAACGAGAAAGTTCCTACGCTGTTACTTTGGCAGAAATCCCTCTCTACCTTCGAGATGACAAGGTGACATTGTGTAATAATACCCGCCAACAATCCACAGCACTAACATTGAGATTTGCACACGACAGGTTTGAGATGTATCGCCAATTGCTAAAGCACTTCAAACCGTCGCTACACAAAAGCTATTCATTGTAAAAAACTTTGTGCGACGGAAATCATTAAAAAAGGAATTAATGCACGCTGCCATTCATTCGTACCGGTGCCGCCAGTAGAGACGTGCCATGGCGCGTCTCTTAAACACGAGCTTGCTCGTCGGATGTATTTCTTACAAACAATCTTAAATACACCAACAACAATGAGCCAACGCTCGTTCCCTCTTCTCCCCCCGAAGGACGGGGTAAATCTCCGAGGGCTAGGGAGAGGTCTTACTTCTTGCCTATCATTTCGGCAAAATGCATAACATTTGCTGGCGGACGTTTATAGTGCAACTCATTGGCCATAAACTCCATATAAGGTTGCGAGTGTTTCCAAAAAGCATAGTAGCCTTCGCACAAATAATTGAGTCCTGGCTCGCCTGTTTTGGTTTTAATGATGCGATTTTTGGGGCATTCGCCATGACAAAGCCTCAAAAACTCGCACTTGCGGCATTGCGTGGGCAAAGTATCGCGTTTGTCGGCACCAAAGCGTTTTTGTTTTTCCGAAAACACCATTTCGTAAACCGTATGCGTATTGATATTGCCAATTTTATACTCGGGAAAAACATAATGGTCGCAAGAGTAAATGTCGCCATTAAACTCCATAGCCGTAGCATGACCGCAGGTTTCTGAAAAAATACAAACCCCAGGCTGCTCACCAACTGTGCCCGCCAAGGCCGAATCGAAAAGCTGAATGTAATATTTACCCACATCATTGCGTACCCACTCGTCGAAAATGGCAATATAAAACTCGCCGAACTTTTTTGCACTCACAGTCCACGGCGCCAATACAGCATCGTCGCTACCAAGTCCATCGGGCGGTAACAGTTTAAGTCCATCGGGGCGACTGTTACTTATTTTTTCGACAATGGGCGAAAATTGCATGTATTGCGTACCTATCGATTTAAAGAAATTATAAATTTCGAGCGGATAATCTACATTATAATCGTTGATAACCGACAAAGTATTGAACATAACTTCGTGTTTTTGAAGCAATTCGATACCACGCATCACTTGTTTAAATGTTGCTTTGCCCCCTTTGTTTTTTCGGTAAACATCGTGACAATGCTCAGGTCCATCAATCGAAATTCCGATTAAAAAATTATTGTCCTTGAAAAATTTACACTACTCGTCGGTAAGCAAAGTACCATTGGTTTGGAGCGAATTGTCGATATGACGGCCACGGCCATATTTTTTTT
This sequence comes from uncultured Paludibacter sp., assembly GCA_964515675.1. Taxonomy (GTDB): domain Bacteria; phylum Bacteroidota; class Bacteroidia; order Bacteroidales; family Paludibacteraceae; genus Paludibacter. The sequence continues at coordinate 4,442 of CAZEVV010000127.1, forward strand.
GATAAGATAAAGCCTTTTGATAGAAAGAGATATCGCGCAAAAGCGTTTCGCCACCATGCCAAGTGAACAATACTTCGGGCACTGGTTGGGCTTGAATATAACTTTCGACGTACTTTTCGAGTGTGGCATCCGACATTTGAAGATGCTTTCTGTTTTGATATAAATTCTCCTTTTCGAGATAATAGCAATAGCTACAATTTAAATTGCAAGAGGAGCCATTGGGCTTTGCCATTACATAAGTAGGCATCGACAATGGATTGAATGCAAATGTTTTTTTCATAAAATATTATTGAGAAATATGTACTAACATGAACTGTAACCAACAACACGAACATCAGTTTGTAGCCATTGAATGCCCACGAAGCACAAAATTGTTTGGATATGAGATAATTTGTTTGCATGGCAAAGATAGAAAAAATATCACGCTTATTGTACATTTTAGCCTTTATACACAAAACTTAATAGCAATGGCAGCGTATTATTTAAAATTTCAGAAAACACAAATATCCACAGAGCCAAAATTTAATGAATAGCAAAAAGGCCAATCCAATTCATAAAGTGTGGTATGAATTGAATTTTTCATTTTTCATTGTTTATTCCTCATTTTTCATTCTTCATTGTTTTTTCGGCTAGTCATTGGTTTTCACTTTGAACCACGACACGAGCACAATCACGATCGAACGCTGAGCAAAATGTTGAATAGTTCCAATTAAAACAATGATGTTTTTGGTTGATATTCTTTATTGATAATGTAACCCTTACCATGACTTACTAAGATATTCTCTCTTGCAAAATCGTTCATTATTTTACGCACTTTACGCCCCAACGATTCAAATTTCTTAGGGTCTATAAATTTGCCATTCTCAATCAAATAAACTTCAGGTGTCACATCTACGGGCCTGATGGCAGTTTCGTTGTAAATTGAATATCTGTATACAATATTTAAAACTATTTTTGTTGTATCAGGCCACGACAAAACTTGATCGCCGTATAATTGTATAAGCTCATCAATAAAGTTATCCTTCATCAATTCTCTTTCTAAAATATAAACAGGATTATCGTCGGTACTTGCCGAATGTTCTAGTATTAATCCAGCTTCTTTTAATTGCAAAATAACATCAAAGTGATTATTACTTTCGCTTAATAAAATGGTATATCTTCGCTGTTTATTGAGTTGTTCTGATTTTCGAAAATAAGCCATAACCTGCTTATGCTCATCAGTCAATGCAATTCTAAGCTTTCGGGAGATATAACTTTCGAAACTTTTTAACCAATAATCTATGCTGTCGTCCACCAATTTCCCCGAAGGTACTACCAAAGACACATATTCAGAGTCCTTCAAATCATAATACGGCATATCAATTTTATTGTCGAGCGCAGCATTAACAAGCGCCGACATCCCACGACCTTGACTTTCAATTTTATCAAAAACCTTCAGCACGTCGGCTAACTTAGGATTTTTACTTTCGGGTATGCCTGGAATCAACCTTCTCACAGGAATATCTGCCCGTGTATCTGTTATTTTTATTCGCTCTTTAAAAGCCCCTGGATTTTTTATTTCTATGTGTTTTGAAGGCTCAATATTAATAGTGATAATTTTATTGATGGCATAGTCGCGGTGAGCCAATGCATTATTCACAACCTCTCGAATTAGTTCTTCCGAGTATTCTGGCACTGATTTACCCCCTCCTTCATACGAGCGACCAATCTTGATATGTCCCCATACAAACCGAAAAGCCTCATCCATTAGTGTAAGTACATCATCTTTTATAAACTGCTTATCGCCCGACACATTATTGCTGCGGTCGTAATAACAATCAACTTCGCAGCGATATTCCAAAAAATGAAAAGGGTCTTCGCCGCACACCAACATTCCCAAAGTTGTAACAGCATCATCCTTACAGAAATGTTTGCGTTCCAAAAACGATTTTGCTTGTTTAAGGTTAGCCTTTAGTGTTTCATTTCGTTTGCCTTTGTTGATAAGATCGATGTAGCCATTTATCTTATGGAGGCTCAAATCTTTAATAACAGCTTGGGGTACAATGCTTATTTCTTTGGCATATTCAAGCTCTGCTTTATACTCCTTCTGATGGTTGATACGTGAAATTGGTATTTCGCAATCTGCTGTCAATTTACGTTCGTAATACTTTCCTTTGTAACTTAAAAATTTTAAATCGCTTCGCAATGGAAGTACTTTTACAAGGGCTACACTACCTGTCATAAAGTCGATATAATCAAATGTAATATTATCCGTCAGGTTGGGATAATGATCCAAGTCATCCTTAAATACAGAACTATGTAATTCGACAAGTTTACTTTCGTTGTTACGGTCGAAGGGAGTAAACAAATACCCACTTTTATCATTTTTTTCTTTTATGCCACAAATTATATATCCACCATCAGTATTAAGGAATGCACAAACAGTCTCGTGAAACGATTTCAATTCCTCGTTATTGGATAAACTTTTTAATTCTATTTTAGAGTTTTCTTTATCCCTGAATTGATGCGAAACGATACTTTCTTCTATTGCACGAAGTGTTTCAACAATATTTATTTTCTCCATAACTGTTTGATTTTGCATTACAAAAATACAACTTTATTCTTATTCAATTCATTCGTAAACTCATAATTATCTATTTTTATTTAATTTGGCCCTACAACACATCCCGCAATACCCGCTGCAGCAGCATTTCATTTTGCTGCTGGCTGGTGCGGATGCTGTCTTCCAGTTCGTCGCAGGTGCGCATTAGCTCGTCAAGCTTGCTGACGATGGCTTGCTGCTCGGAGAGAGGGGGAAGAGGATAAATAAAATTTGAGAGATTATTTACACCTAGCTCTGTTTGTTTTGTACTAGTAGCACCTTTACTTTTTTCAACTTGGAACTGCCCATAATCTGAATTTATAAAATAACAAACTAATTTATTGTCTACATTATTGTTTGCTGATATTCTCAAAATATGAGAGTCAAAAATACAACCTTCCAATTCTTCCTCTATGATAGCGCTTCTACCTATTGTTCCATCTCCAGTTGAATTTATAAGAACATCGTTAATTCTTAGCTTATAGTTACTTTTTACCGATTCGAACCATTCGTTTTGGATGGTTTTTGCAAACTGTAAATCTACAACATGCCATCTTACACATTTTTGATTTAAAATCTTATTAGCACCTTTATCTGAATATTTGGGACCTACACCTCTTTTTATTTCACAGATATCCCCCAACCTACACCAAACCCAAGCCTCCGGTATCTCAAAAGGTATTTCATCCTCACCTATAGGTGCTAATTCTTTCTCCTTTTTCAGTTTACCATCTTTGATCAGCTGTTTTTTTTCCACCTTTATTTTCTCCAACAATGCCTTTGCACTATTTTCCCCTTCTGTTAGTTCGGGGTGTGCGTTGCGGAAGTCGGCTGTGAGCTTGCCCTGCATAGCTTCACGCAATAGGGATTGGCGTAGTTGTTTAACAAGGGTAAGTTGGTGGGTGAGTTCAGTTGATAAACCAATAGAATTAAATTGAAGATTAAAAAAAACATAGCATATTTTTTTATATTCTACAGGCCAATTTAGCTCTTCAATTAAATGTAAATCACGAATTGAATTAATGTCTTCAAGCTTTATAAGTCCATCGACAATATCATTCTGCTGTTCTATGGCTGGATATACGAATGGTATGGAATTTATTTTTTTTGATTTACAATCGGTAATGTGGTTTGGAATAAATCAACATAGAAAAAATCCCTATTAGCTAAAAGATAATAATATGCATATTCTACGTTGCTTTTATCACTAAATCTTATACCTGTAATTTGTTGATTAGAAGACGCACTCTTTTTTAAAATACTTATCCTTCCAATATCACCGATAGCGTTTATAAGTATGGTATCCGCTTCATAAATGGTTGCCTGCTTGTTATCGTAGGCGTATTTTGATATTTTATCCTTTGCATCAAAGAGATATTTTTCTGAGCCGATTTCATCTGGTTTAAACCAATCAAAATAATCGTCTTCATAAAATCGTTTATCTTGCTTTGATGGAGTTTTCCCTGTCTTTATCTCAATCAATTCATTTCCTAAAGTACATTTAGTTGAATTATTTTCTAAAGTTCTAAAAATATACCTGGCAATATTTGTTACAGGTTTTTTTTCAAGTTGACGATATTTCTCTGCTGTCGTCATTGTATATTTTTTCTCAAATTTTCTAACAAACTATGACTTTTCTCAAACGACTTTTCCAACATCTGCATCAGTTCCGTACTACTATGTTCAATGCTTTCTTCCTGCCGGTTGGGGTTTTTAATATCCAGGTCGTAGCCACGGTCTTTGATGGTATCGATGGATACTTTCCAGCACACTTCCGATACCTCGCGGTGGTTCCACCATTTCTTAATGGGTGCAAACTCTTTCAGTTGTATGGTTTTGGTTTTGCTGTACGATTTTTGTCCTTCGGGCAGGCGGTGCTCGTAATACCATACTT
>CAZEVV010000128.1:0-8859 GCA_964515675.1 uncultured Paludibacter sp.
TAGCCTCGGTCGTTACCAGTAAGTGTAAAAAACGAAGTCAATAAAAAATATACTTAGAAAAATTCAGTTGAATTTGCTAACGCAGATTTGCAATTCGTGCTAAACTGAGTGTTGTAAAGTAATTGTACGAATTATATTTTCATAAAACAAAAAAAGAGCAATCGATTTGCTCTTTTTTTGTTTTATGTGTTTTATCTTAATGCTTTTACTTTGAATCCTTTTTTGCGTAATAGTTTTATAATGCCTTGTTCGCCAGGCAAATGCAATGCCCCAACTGCTACAAAGCAGCTTTTTTCGCGAAGCAAATCATTCAGTGTTTCAGCCCATGCATTGTTGCGTGTGTCGAGCATTCGTTCTAGTTCTAAAGCGTTCAAGTCGAAGCTGTTGCTGCTGTTTTTTGCCATGTTGTACAATGCCTCAATATTGCCCGATTTGTAAAAATCGTTCAGTCGTTGTATTTGTTGTAATGCAATATCGCGATGTTTTATAGTTTCGACAAGCAATTCGGCCTGACGCTTTAAACTAAACTGACCAAATAACATATCAATTTGATATTCGGCACTTTCCAACCCAAATACCTCTTTGCCTTTTTCGGTTGCTGCATGCTGAAAGTAGGAGTCGAGATAATTTTCGTTATCACTATCCGAAAGCGATTTGTGCATGGCCGCCGTATAAAGTGTGAGTATCAACTGCGGTTGCATGGCGCCCAATTCTTTAAGGCCAATTTTAAAGTTTTTAATAAGTTCGGCATTAACCAATTCATAATCTTCATCGCTCAGCAAGTCGTTGTAGGTAGTACCAGCAGGCATCATAGCCATTGATTGCATTAAAGTGGCAAAATCAATATTGTTTAGTATAATTTCGCCTACAACAACATCGCTTGCATTAAAAGCATTAAAAACTTTTGGGATTTTTTTTAAATAATCGGCACTAACTAAATGATGAGTCCCAAAGATAAACGATACGTTTTTCGAACGTGGCGCTTTTACTTCCCATAGCAATTGCGCTTGTACTGTGACATAGATAAATAAAAATAGAAAAAGAAAGAAATGTTTTGTTCTCATTTGTTTTAAAAAATTTAATGTGATAATGAATCTTGAATTTATTTTGTGTTTACTAATCAGTTAATCATACTTCGACAGATTCGATGAATAGTTTTGACCTTTGCAGGTGCCAAATTATCTCCCTTTTGCAATTTGTGCCATTTTTTTAGCACGGATTGCAAATCCGCGCTAGCAGGGAGTTAATGTTTTTTTGTCACAACTATTTAACTACTGTTGCTTGAATATTTTTATTGCGAATTTGAATGAAAATATTTGTGCCAGTTTTACTGTACTCGTTTTTTACATATGCCATGCCAATGCTGCGTTTTGTTTCGGGAAGCATGGTGCCCGATGTTACGCGGCCAATGATGTTTCCATTTTCGTCGACAACTGAATATCCATTGCGTGCAATGGCTCGTTCTGTAATTTCGAAACGTACCAATTTGCGTTCAACACCTTCGGCTTTTTGTTTTTCGAGCAAAGGGCGGTCGATAAAGTTTTTCCCATCTACAAATTTTGTTATCCAGCCCAAACCAGCTTCAATAGGAGATGTGCTGTCGTCGATGTCATTTCCATAAAGGCAAAAACCTTTTTCAAGTCGAAGCGTATCGCGTGCTCCAAGGCCTATGGGTTTAATGCCGTATTCGGCACCCGTTTCGAAAAGTGCGTTCCATATTTTTTCGCCATTTTCGGGGTAAAAATAAAGCTCAAAACCACCAGCACCTGTATATCCTGTGTTTGATAGTATTACTTCGTCGACACCCGCAAAGTCGCCCACTTTAAAGTTGTAGTAGGGTATTTCCGTTAAATTTACCGACGTAAGTTTCTGCAACATTTCGGTAGCTTTTGGGCCTTGCACAGCCAATTGCGCCATGTGGTCCGAAGCATTTTCGAGCACCGCACCTTCGCTGTTGTTGTCTACACACCAGTTCCAATCTTTTTCGATATTCGATGCATTTACGACCAAAAGATATTTCTCATCTTCGTAGCGATACACCAAAAGGTCGTCCACAATTCCCCCTTTTCCGTTCGGAAAGCAGCTGTATTGAATTTTACCCACTGTAAGTGCCGATACATCGTTGCTCGTAATTTTTTGTAAAAAAGGCAAAGCTTGTGGCCCTTTAACCCAAATTTCGCCCATGTGCGATACGTCGAAAACCCCCACAGCATTGCGCACTGTAAGATGTTCGTCGTTTATACCGCTGTACTCGATGGGCATGTTGTAGCCCGCAAATTCGTGCATTTTTGCACCTAATGCAATATGTATGTGAGTGAAAGCTGTTGTTTTCATGAATATGTATAATTTTTTTTTGATGAAAAAGAATTAATAGAAATGTGTTCTCAGTTTGTGGCAAGAAAAGATGTTTGCAGTTTCCGAAACTCCTAACTGAGTACTCTTAACCTCCCTCGTACCTCATGAGGTAAACTCAGAACTCTTAACCTCCCTCGTACCTCATGAGGTAAGCTCAGAACTCTTAACCACCCTCGTACCTCATGAGGCAGGCCCGAAACAATGTCTATTTCTTTGCCAAAAGTTCTACAATTTTCACTATCACCATCATGGCTTTTTCCATCGATTGTACGGGTACGTATTCGAACCGACCATGAAAATTATGTCCGCCAGCAAAAATATTGGGGCAGGGGAGTCCTTCGTACGAAAGGCGTGAGCCATCGGTACCTCCGCGTATTGGTTTTACATTGGGTTTTACGCCAACAGATTCCATGGCTTCGAAAGCCAAATCGACAATATGCATAACAGGTTCTACTTTTTCGCGCATATTATAATATTGGTCGCGCATTTCAACTGTAGCCGTTTCGGGACCAAATTCGGCATTAATTTTATTTGCCAAATGCACAATTTCTTTTTTCCTGCGTTCGAAACGATCACGGTCGTGGTCGCGTATAATATAACTCAACGATGCGTTTTCAACCACTCCCTCCATGCCTACAAGATGGTAAAATCCTTCGTAATCCTGTGTGTGCTCGGGTGTTTCGTGGCGTGGGAGCATCGATGCAAACTGATGCGCCACACGCATTGCATTCAACATTTTGTGTTTGGCATAACCGGGGTGTACATTTAATCCTTTAAAACTAATTTTGGCAAATGCTGCATTGAAGTTTTCGTATTCCAATTCGCCAATTTCGCCGCCATCCATGGTATAAGCCCATTCGGCACCAAATTTTGCAACATCAAAATGGTCGGCACCTTGCCCTATTTCTTCGTCGGGTGTAAAGCCAATGCGTATTTTGCCATGTTCAATTTCGGGATGCGCCAAAAGATACTCCATGGCACTTACAATTTCGGCCAAACCAGCTTTGTCGTCGGCACCCAAAAGGGTTGTGCCATCGGTCACAATAATATCTTGGCCTTTGTATTGCAATATCTCGGGATATTTTTCGGTTTCGAGTACAATAAGTTTTTCTTCGTTCAACAAAATATCCTCGCCATTATAATTTTCAATAATGCGTGCTTTTATGTGTTTGCCACTCATGTCTGGACTCGTATCCATATGTGCTATAAAACCAATGGTTGGTATAGCCTTGCTGGTGTTGGCAGGTAAAGTAGCCATTACATAGCCATTTTTATCAACTTCTACTTCTTGCAAACCAAGTGTTTTTAATTCTTCAACCAAATATTGCGCAAAAATCATTTGTCCAGGCGTGCTGGGTGTCATTTTTGTATTTTCGTCAGACGTAGTGTGAAAGCTGACATATTTAAGAAAACGATCGACTAAACTCATATGTGTTTTTTTTATTAGTTATGCCACAAAATTAATGAATTTTTGTGAAGGTGCTGTGTGTTTTTGTATTAAAAAATGAATTTTTTTTCGTTCTTTGTATTAAATCAACTTTAAAAAATGCCAACATTCATGTTTTTCGTACTGCTAGATTTTTAGTGCCAAACATCGATTTAAGTTAATTGTTGTGAAAATGTTGTCAATTTGTAAGAACTTGTGATTATGCAACAATAATTTTATTAAATTTGTGCTTTAAAACATTGTTGTTGAACATATATAAATCTATTTATTAAACTAAAATTATGGCCAAAAAAATCGAACCAACGCTCAAGCCCATCGACGAGATTCTTACCTTTTGGGATGTATTAACACCCGACGAAAGGCAATTTATTCGTGCGCATCATACTATAAGTCATTTCAAAAAAAATGAAGTTATACACTTCGAAGGCGAAAAACCTACACATATGATGATATTGGCTGCGGGCAAAGTGAAGGTGTACAAAGAAGGTGTTGGCAATCGCCCGCAAATTATTCGTATGCTAAAAGTGGGCGAGCATTTTGGTTATAGAGCCATTTTGGCCAACGAAAATTACAACACCAATGTTGCAGCTTTCGAGCCTTCGGTGGTTTATATGGTTAAGGCGCAGGTTTTTATATCTATATTAAAAAATAATAATGCTTTTTGTTATCGCTTTCTCGAAGAGGTAGCTAGCGACTTGGGGGCTTCGGATGCACGCGCTATCAATCTTACGCAAAAACACATTCGTGGCCGATTGGCCGATGCGCTTTTAACTTTGCGCAAAAGTTATGGCTACGAAGAGGATGAGGCAACCATCAATATTTATTTATCGCGCGAGGACTTGGCAAGCTTTTCGAACATGACAACATCGAACGCCATTCGTACACTTTCGGGCTTTGTGAATGAGCGCATTATTGCTATCGACGGCAGGCGAATTAAGATTTTTGATGAAGAAAAACTGGTGAGAATTAGTAAAATGGGATAAGCCATCGTGGCAAAGCCTGTCAGTTTACAGAATTGTTTTTTTGGTATCTTTTTTGTCCAATATTTAAATGTATTCATAAAAGGCCTTCGGCAATTGTATTGAAGGCATTTATACATATAAATCGGCAGATTTGTCAGTAAGAATACGACATATCTGCCTTTTTTAGCATATGTGCACTGCAAATGCAGTTTTTTATGTTTTCGATTTAAATGTTTTACTAAAAATAATTCGGACATTTTCAATGCGTTATAATGCCTTTTAAAATACATTTTATGAAATTATTAGGTTTAAAAATTAAACACATCCTGGTATGACAATTCAAGAACTCAACGTACATTTCAATCAGTTTTTACAATATATACACAGTGCCAAGCTGAAATTTGCTTTTGATAAGTTACAGCTTCTAAGTGCTGAGCTACAGGTGGGGGCTTATGTTGATAGGCTCAATGACATGGAGCAAAACTATCGATATATGTTACAATATTTTGTTGAAGGTTTGAATGACCCTCAGCGCAATGAAATGTATAATAAAATTGTTGCTCGCATGCTCAGTTTGGGTTACGAACTCAACGACCAGTTGCATTATAGCATGAGCACACAATTCGACTATGTGCAACGACGATATTTTCCACACAAAAAACGTTTTTCGCAAACGAGCGGACTGTGGGATGCTTTGAAATATTATCACTTACAAAAACAAATGAACGAGGGCGATAAAGACGACAATGCTTTGTTGCGATTGCGTATGAATTACGAATCGCTTTTGCCTGATGTTTTTTCAATTTATTGGCTTACACCTAATTATTCAGACGAAGAGTTGGGTTTGCTTAAACAAATGAAAACCAATGAATTTAATAACGAGACACTTTTGGCTGTGTCGGGCATTACACTGAATGTTTGGCGCATGTGGGACGATAAAAAAGTAATGCTATTGCTCGATTTATGCGACGACGAAAATGTTGAAGTAAGGTTGCGTGCCATGGTAGCATTGTGTTTTGTAATTACAAAATACGACAAATTGCTAAAATATTATCCAGCCATAAGCAATCGGTTGGTTTTGCTTACCGATAATGAAAAATCATTGGACATGATGACCAATATTATTTTTCAGATAATTGGTACAGCCGATACCGAAGAAATTACGCGTAAAATGCGTGAAGAAATTTTGCCCGAAGTAATGAAAATTAGTCCGATGTTGAAAGATAAACTCGAAGCTGATAACCTAACAAAAGCGGATGAGTGGGATGAGGAAAATCCGCAATGGCAAGATATTTTGGAGCAAAGTGGCGTGAGCGATAAGTTGCAGGAACTGTCGGAGTTGCAACTCGAAGGTGCCGATGTGTATATGAGTACATTTTCGATATTGAAAAATTTTAGTTTTTTCAACGAAATATCCAATTGGTTATTGCCTTTTGATACTGCACATAGCCAAGTGCATGCACTTTTTGCAGGTGCCGACCCCAATGTTTTATCGGCATTTGTAGGCAACAATGCCATGTGCAATTCCGATAAATACTCGTTTTGCCTTAGTGTGTTGCAAATGCCTGCACAGCAGCGTTCGATGCTCACACATTCGTTTAAAATGGAGGCCGAACAGCTGAAAGAAATGGCCAATGATGAAGCTATTTTGCAACCCAATGTTTTGGCTCGCACACTGTCGAAGCAATATGTGCAGGATTTATTCCGTTTTTTCAAACTTTTTCCACAAAAGGAAGCCTTTGGCGATGTATTCGATTATGCATTGAAAATACATAAAACACAATTTTTTAGCTTATTAGCTAAGGATAATGATTTAGTAACAAGGGTGGCCGATTTTTATTTTTCGAAGGGACATTATGCTCATGCTATACAGCTGTTCGAACTTATTGAGGGCCATCGGTCAACAGAAGCTGATTTTTATCAGCGACTTGGGTTTGCATATCAGCGTATTTCCGATTTGAAAAATGCTCTTGCAGCCTACCAAAAAGCTGATATTTTACAACCCGATGATTTGTGGACAACCAAAAAACTGGCGCTTTGTTATCGCTTGAAAGGCGATTATGGTCGTGCGTTAGATTTTTATCAGCATGCCGATTTTTTGAAGCCTAAGCAACAAACAACACAAATGCGTATAGCACAATGTCTTGTTGAGTTGGGTCGATACAAAAAAGCGCTCGATTATTACACTGCTTTGGATAGCGACAATGCTGATTCCCAAAAAGTTTGGAGTGCAATAGTTTGGTGTGCTTTGTTGGCTGGGCAATTGGCTCAGGCCGAGTATTATAGCGATAAAGTGCTCGAAAACAAGCCTATGTTGCAAGATTATTTAAATGCAGGGCACATTGCATTTTGTTTGAAAAAGTATAATAAAGCCTTGGAATATTACACTATTGCACTTTCGATGTGTAAAAATGAGGTCGAATTTTGGGGATATATTGATAACGATGCCAAATATTTTGAAGCTTATAACAGTGACAGAAGTTTGTTACTTTTGATGGATCAATTGTTTTACAAACGATAATTGCTACACTTGCGACAATATGCACTTGAGGCATAATTGGCATGTATAGAATTTGATTATTTTTTGAAGAAATTGAATAATAATTGATAATTGTTGTTGATAATATATTTTGCATTAGGAAGTTGGGTATTTGTTTTGCAAAAACCGAATGGTGCTTTCAATTAACTCAGCAAGTACATTTTTGTTTATGTCGCTCAATTTTTTGACATATATGCAAGCTTTTCCCATTTTGAACTTTCCTAGTTTTTTTAGCAATTCGTCCTGTTCGTCGCAGCCATTGTAAACATAAAGCGAAATTGCTGCTTTGCGTGGCGAAAAACCTATCAACGGCCAATCGCCTTGTTGTTGGCTACGTTCCGATTTGTAATGGTATTTTCCAAAACCGATAATGCTATTGCCCCACATTTTGGGCTCGTAACCCGATACTGCCTGCATTAATTGCAGTAACTCAACGCTATCTTGTTTCATTTTTTCGGTGTGTGTAAATGAATCGATAAAGTCTATTACATTTGCATCGTGCTGTTTTGTTTTTAATTCGGTCATAAAAGTTGTATTTTGTTTTTCTGATTAATAAAACGGTATAAAGATTCAAAATGTTTTTTTTGCAATAAAAATTTGCAATAAAAAAGGCTACTCAAAGTTGAGCAGCCTTTTTTTAAATATATTTCGTTGTTGAAATTAAAACCAACGTACAAAGCAGAAGTCCTGACGGTGAGGCAAGTCTTCGTTTTTGGGGAACATGCGGAAAGCATATTTAAACTCGCCAGCACGGTTCATTTTGAAGCTTGTTTTAAAGAACAAACGTGTGCCTTCAGTTTTTACCAAGTCGAGTTCGTTTACACTATAAAGTTGTTCTTTGTGGTTTTTGTCAATTTTGATAGCCACAAATTCAACGCCAATAGCTTTTGCATCAGCATTTTTAACATCTATCACAGTGTTGAGCTCATAACTTTCGCCCACATGTGGGTTATGGATCAAACTATCGGGTATTTCAACGCTTTCAATTTCGATACCATCCCACGCCAAGGCCATTTTTTCTTTCCATTCCGCAATTTCTTTGGCTTTGGCAAAATTATTGGCATTTACAGTAGCCGAACGTTTGGCTAGTTTATTGTAGAATTTCTCCAAATAGTCGTCGAGCATACGTTTTGTTGTATATCGAGGCGTAATTTGAGCAATCGAATTTTTGATGTATTGTATCCACTCGGGCGAATAGCCTTTTGTGTTTTTAGCATAATACAGTGGCACAATTTCGTTTTCGAGCATGCTGTAGATAGTTGCAGCATCGAGTTGGTCTTGATGTTCTTGATTTTCGTAAGTGCGTTTTTCGGTCAAAGCCCAACCTGCACCTTTTACATAACCTTCGAGCCACCATCCATCGAGTACCGAAAAGTTGAGTACACCATTCATTTGGGCTTTTTCGCCCGATGTTCCCGAAGCTTCGAGCGGACGAGTAGGTGTGTTTAACCAAATATCAACACCCGAAATTAAACGTTTAGCCAAACGCATGTCGTAGTTTTCGAGGAAAATAATTTTACCTAGGAACTGTGGCATGCGCGAAATTTCGATAATGC
>CAZEVV010000129.1:0-4998 GCA_964515675.1 uncultured Paludibacter sp.
CAAAAATACAAAATATCTTTGACTTTAAAAAATTTGAAGTGCTGGCTTTTTCTAACTTTTTTAGTGCTTATTTTATTGTGTGAAAATAATTTAACAACAGCTTTCTTCGAAGCAACAAATCTCATCTTTTGTTTCAAATTCTATGGTCGAATGCTCAATTTTCAAATCGAGCAATTGTTTGCGAATTCTATTTTTCAATATGCTTTGTTGTTCAAAATTAATAGCTTCGCTAAGCACTATATGTACAGTAATAATATTGTACAAACCATCAGTGGTCCAAATATGCATGTCGTGCAAATCGCATATTTCTTTATTTTTGCTAAGAAGTGTCGATTTAATGCTTTCAATATCAATGTCCAAAGGCACACCTTGCAAAATTACTCGCATGCCTTCGCGCATATTTTTATACACATTGTACAACACATATATCGAAATACCAACCGATAAAATTGGGTCGATAATGGTTAAATTGAAATAATGTATAAATACCGAACCAATAAGAATAGCCACCCAACCCAATACATCTTCGAGCAAATGCAAACTCACTACTTTTTCGTTGATTGATTTGCCGTGTCGAAGTCGCAAAACTGCTAAGCCATTGATAATGATACCTAAAATAGCTAACAAAAACATTCCTTTAGCATTTGTGTCTTGCGGGTTAAATATACGCGGAACGGCAACCGATAAAACAAAAATGCTACCAACAATTAATATTACCGAATTGATAATGGCACCCAATATCGAAAAACGTTTGTAACCATAGGAGTAGTTTTTATCGCTTTTCTTTTTGGCAACTTTTTGCAAATACCAAGCCATGGCCAAACTAAACGAATCGCCCAAATCGTGTATTGCATCTGACATTATGGCGACACTATTGGTGATTACTCCACCAATTATTTCGACAATTGCAAAGCCAAAATTGAGCAAAAAGGCTACTTTTATGTTTTTTACATCATCGTGATGATGATGGTGATGGTGATGTTGATTCGACATTTTTTCTTTTTCTTTTATTAAATTATAATAGTTTGAGATATTATAATTTTAAAGTGTTGATATTCTGATTTATAATTTGTAATGGAACGAAAATAAACACAGTTATAAAAATTTCAACAGTCTCATTATTAAGTATTCAAAATTCCCCCTTTAGGGGGTTGGGGGGCTTAAATTTATATTAAAAAAAGCACAACTTTCTCGGTTGTGCTTTTTCTGCTATCTGTTCAAATAATTAATACTCACTTGCTTTATTCCCTCTTCGAGCGAAATAGCTGGTTTCCAACCTAAATTGTTCAATTTCGATACATCGAGCAATTTGCGTGGCGTGCCATCGGGCTTGGTGGTATCCCACACAATTTCGCCTTCGTAAGCTACCGTTGCGCGCACAATTTCCGATAAATCTTTGATGCTAATATCTTCGCCACAACCAGCATTTACATGCGAAGGTAATGTGTCGGGCGCATCGTAATTGAGCAATAAATATACACTTGCATCGGCCATATCATCCACATGCAAAAACTCGCGCATGGGCGAGCCTGTACCCCAAAGCGTAATACGTGTTGTATCGTTGGTTTTGCTAATGCCATATTTGCCCAACAAAGTCAAAATATCGGTTTCGCTGGCTGTGCCATCAATTTTCTCGATAGGCAATTTATTCAAATCGTTGCGTATTGCATCCCAGTTGTTGTGCATAAGATATTTTCCCAAAAGCATTTTGCGCATCAAAGCTGGCAAAACATGCGATTTTTCGAGGTCGTAATTATCGTTTTGCCCATACAAATTGGTGGGCATTATCGATATAAAATTACAGCCGTATTGCGCATGATAGGCTTCGCACATTTTGATACCTGCAATTTTTGCTATGGCATAAGGTTCGTTCGTTGCTTCGAGTGTGCCCGTAAGCAATGCATCCTCGGTCATGGGCTGCGCTGCCATACGCGGATAAATGCATGATGAACCAAGAAACAATAGTTTTTTTACGCCATGTACATAACTCTGATGAATAACATTATTTTGTATCATCAAGTTCTCGTAAATAAATTGCGCCCTGTAGGTGTTGTTGGCTACAATGCCGCCTACTTTTGCTGCGGCAAGTATTACGTAATCGGGCTTTTCGGTTTCGAAAAATTGAGCAACTGCCACACTGTCAATCAAATTCAATTCATTTGAACTGCGATAAACAATGTTGTTGTAGCCACGACTTTCGAGATTGCGCTTTATACCCGAACCCACCATGCCATTATGACCAGCAATGTATATTTTTGAATTTTTTTGCATTCTGTTTTATTTTTTAGTTGAAAAGGGGAAGAGTGTAAGAGTGTAATTGGGGGAATTATTCATTATTATTAGCTCTGTTTTTGTATGATTTTACTAGACCATTCAATTGAATTGCTATTAAATCAATTTTTACTTTCAATGCATCTAACTGACTTTGAGAAATATATTCCAAATCAATCGAAACATACAACTGAGTCAATACTTCCATAAGCGAAGTATAAGCAATTTCAGTAAATCTAATTTTCTCTTTATCCGAAAATCTTGAAGTACCCTCAGTTATATTCAAGATTATGGAAACCGAAGCTCTTTGCATTTGTGAACATAAACCGAATTTTTCTTCGGCAGGGTATTTTCTTGTTAAAGTATAAATATCAACAACAAACAAACGAGCCTGTTTCCATACCTCTAACTTTTCAAAATTATAAATATAACTCATAATATTTATTTAATAATTAAACAATTAATTTCTTAGTGTTTTATTACACCATTCCACCTTATTTCCCCTCTTATTCCACCTTTACACCCTTCCACCTTTCCACTTTTCCACCTTTCCACTCTTACACCTTTCCACTCTTACACCTTTCCACCCTTACACCTTTCCACCATTCCACCTTTACACTCTTACACCTTTCCACCAGCTTCCCGTTTTATTCAAAATAATTCAAAATCTGGAATCCTCCTTCTTTCAAATAGGTTTCTTTTTTCATCAATTTCACATCCGATTGCATCATGTCTTCTACCAAACCTTTGAGGTCGTATTCGGGTGTCCAATTAAGCAATGTCCGCGATTTTGTGGCATCGCCAATCAACAACTCTACTTCGGTAGGACGGAAATAGGCTGGATCCACCTCAACAATAGCATCGGTTCGTTTACTTATCGCTTCTAAAAATTCGGCACCAACTGTTGCTGCGAATTTTACTTCGTCGATGCTTTTAATAAAACCTTTTTCGTCGACACCTTCGCCTTTAAACGCAATTTTTACACCTACTTCGGCAAAAGCCATGCGCACAAATTCGCGCACTTCGGTAGTAATGCCTGTTGCAATTACATAATCCGATGGCTCATCTTGTTGTAATATAAGATACATAGCACGCACATAATCTTTGGCATGGCCCCAGTCGCGTTGCGACGATAAATTGCCCAAATACAATTTTTCTTGCATGCTCATAGCAATGCGTGCAGCCGCGCGGGTAATTTTGCGTGTCACAAATGTTTCGCCACGCAATGGCGACTCATGGTTGAACAAAATACCATTGCTAGCATGCATTTGATAGGCTTCGCGGTAGTTTACTGTAATCCAATAAGCATACATTTTGGCCACTGCATAAGGCGAGCGTGGGTAAAAGGGCGTTGTTTCTTTTTGCGGAATTTCTTGTACCAAACCATAAAGTTCGGATGTTGAAGCTTGATAAATACGTGTTTTCTTGGTTAAACCAAGCAAACGAACGGCTTCGAGTATGCGAAGTGTGCCAATACCATCGGCATTTGCAGTATATTCGGGCGTGTCGAAACTTACTTTTACGTGGCTCATGGCCGCAAGGTTGTAAATTTCGTCGGGCTGTGTTTCTTGTATAATGCGCGTCAAATTCATCGAATCGGTCATGTCGCCATAGTGCAATATCAAATTGCGATTATCAACATGCGGATCCTGATACAAATGGTCGATACGATCGGTGTTGAACATCGACGAACGACGCTTCAAACCGTGTACAACATATCCTTTTTTCAACAGAAGTTCGGTAAGATAGGCGCCATCCTGTCCTGTAATACCTGTAATTAAAGCAACTTTTTTATTCATATAGTTTGATTTTTGTTCAAGAAACATTTCAAAATGCTAAAATGTTTATCTTTATTGTTGTAATATTTTAAAATTCTGATTTAAAGTGAAATTTAATTTTCTGAAAATCGCTCTGTGCCATTTGTAATACATAGCCCGAATCGGCCAAGAATACATCGCGCCCCGATTTGTCTTTGGCCATGTATTGCGATTTGCGTTTTTTGAAATTTTCGAGTTCCGTAGCGTCCTCACTTTCAATCCAACATGCTTTGTACAACGAAATTGGCTCCCATTTACATTGTGCGCCATATTCGTGCAAAAGGCGGTACTGAATAACTTCGAATTGTAGCTGCCCAACGGTGCCAATAATTTTTCGGCCATTGAACTGATTCACAAATAATTGCGCAACACCTTCGTCCATCAACTGATTAATGCCTTTTTCCAATTGTTTAGTTTTCATTGGGTCGGCATTTTCGATGTATTTAAACATTTCGGGCGAGAAACTGGGCAAACCTTTGTAATGCAAATTTTCGCCAGAAGTTAATGTGTCGCCAATTTTAAAGGTGCCAGTGTCGGGCAAACCCACAATGTCGCCAGCAAAAGCTTCGTCCACCGTTTCTTTTTTCTGCGCCATAAATGCTGTTGGCGACGAAAAACGCATGAGTTTGTTGTGTCGGATATGTTTATAGTTTACATTGCGTTCAAATTTTCCCGAGCAAATTTTCACAAAAGCAATACAGCTTCGATGGTTGGGGTCCATATTGGCATGTATTTTAAATATAAAGCCTGTAAAAGCTTCTTCGTAAGGCGAAACCTTACGTTCGAGCGATTGCACGGGTAGGGGCGAGGGTGCTATTTCAACAAAACAATCGAGCAATTCTTTCACCCCGAAGTTGTTGAGCGCACTACCAAAAAATACGGGTGCCAACTGTCCGGCCAAGTATTTCTC
>CAZEVV010000129.1:5098-8817 GCA_964515675.1 uncultured Paludibacter sp.
TTACCTTCGCGGTCCATTTTGTTAACAAAAATCATTACAGGCGTGTTGCGCATGCGGCACACTTCCATCAATTTACGTGTTTGTGCTTCAACACCTTTGGCCGTGTCCACAACAATTATTACGCTATCAACAGCAGTAAGTGTGCGGTAAGTATCCTCTGCAAAATCCTGGTGACCAGGCGTATCGAGAATATTTATTTTGTAATCGCGATATTCGAAGCCCATTACCGAAGTAGCCACCGAAATACCTCTTTGTTTTTCAATCTCCATCCAGTCGGATGTAGCTGTTTTCTTTATTTTGTTCGATTTTACAGCGCCTGCAACGTGTATTGCACCACCAAAAAGCAAAAGTTTTTCGGTAAGAGTTGTTTTTCCCGCATCGGGGTGACTAATAATTGCAAAAGTGCGTCGGCGTTGTATTTCTTGTTCTAAACTCATTGTTTTTGAGGGAATAATATCTTTTTGTCTTTTATAATTGATTTGTTTTTTTTTCCAAATGCAAAAATACTTAATTAATATCAGAACACAAAAAAAAAGAACATCCCAAAGGATATTCTTTTCTATTCATTTGTTTTATTGTGCTTTTTATAAATCATTCGGCTCAATGTTGCGTAAAGATTTTGTTCATCTTCGTTGTTCGATAAAAAATCAATATGTTTATCTATAATTTGTTTGTCGAATCGTACGGCTGGCCCAGTTTGTGCTTCGTAGGGAAGCATTGTTTGAAGCTTTGCAGCTGTTTCGGCTATCAATGGTTGTAATAGCTCGAACTCCAAATTGTTGTTTTCGAGTATGTCGTGTGCAATATTACATAAAAAATTGTTGAAATTGCATGCAAATACAGCTGCTACATGCAACGATTGCCGTTGTTTACTATCGATTTTTCGTACATTGCCCGATATTTTATTACTCATTTCCCAAATAACCTTCATACTTGCTTCGCTGTTGGCTTCAACAAATAGTGGCACTGTGCAAAAGTCGATGGTTTTGTTTTTCGATAAGGTTTGCAATGGGTAAATCACACCATAATGCTGTTTTTTATTATCGAAAATGCTGATATTTGTACTTCCCGAAACGTGTATATGAATGCCTTTTTTGTTCGTAACTTTGTCAATCAAATGGCTGATAGCATCATCTTTTATGGCATAAATATAAACGTCGGCATTCGGAATTATGCTATCGGTAATGTTGCAAAAAGCTGCATTTACTTCATTGGCAAGTAGTTGTGCCGATGTTAAGTTGCGGCTGTAAATTTGAGCAATACTTACACCTGCTTTGTGCAATGCCCTGCTTAAATGTGCTGCCACATTGCCCGAACCTAAAATTACAACACGCATCGTACTATTTTTTTGCTTTAAAAATTACAATTCCGCCAGCAACAATAAGCAAAATTGGCCAAATCAAATCCGACAAATGTTCGGTCCAGCGAATAATATCCGATAGCCGGAACAAAACACTAACAATAAGCAAAACTATGCCTATGGTTTTATTTTTATGAAAAATAAGAAATATTACACCTAAAATAATAGGATAATTACGAATGTCATAAGCCAAATTTGCAATCGCCGATGGTAAAATACCCATTTGACGTATCAAAAATATGATGCCAAATACGAGAAGCGAAATGCCCCATGCCATTTTGTTGTCTTTTGCTAATGCCATAAACTTATGCGATAATTATTTTTACTGTTCGGTTTTTTTATTGATAATGTGATCGATTATGTTGCGAGGTTTTAGCAATGCTTTTAAATCGGCAAAAGGAATAATTATTTCGCTCATCCCTAAGTAATAAGGACCTATTTCGTATGCATTGAACACATAATTAATACTCTCTTCGGTAACATAAAAGTTGTTATTAGGGCGAATGGAATCGACCCAAAAGTCGGTGTCGGTAAGTTCAACAACCAAATCGCCTGTGTTAGGCGTAAGTGCTTTGTCGGCAATAATTTGTTCGAGCAGTTTTTTTTGCAATAGCTCCGTCATTTTTGTTTCGAAACCTTTTACAAATAAATCACTTTCTTTAATACGTGCGCCAGTTTTTAGGTCGAAAATAAAATAGTTGTAAGTGTTTAAGCCATGAGCACCACCCATAAACACAAATCGATTGATACCATAACTATAGATGTGTTCGTCGCTTAGAAGGCTAAAACCTTCAATAATATTCTCGTTAATAATCGAATACTGATTGTCTTTGTCGAGCAAGTCGAGCAAAGGTTTGTTTTCGAGTATGTACTCGTTTTTCATGTCGGCAGCATATTTTGCAGCCACCGAATCGTTGTTGTACCCTACATATGATGCCCCAAAAAGCTCGGTGATAACTCTATTGCGTATCGAATCCAAAGCCTTGCTGTTGTGATAACAAACTGGAACTTCAAATCTTATATCAATATTTAGTGCACCACGCGTTGTGTCGTCCGACAAGTAGTATTTATCGCTAAATGATTTTTCGAGCGTTTTTACTGTTTTTTGTTTACAACTGCTAAATAAAATTACTCCAACGAGTACAATAAGGACAAATATTTTATTTGTTTTTATTTCTGTTTGTTCTAAATTGTTATTTATCATAAATTATTGATATCAAAAATTAAAATTGTAAATCTAATTTACTAACTCAATATCAATGTTTTAATTTAATGTTTTTAGCTTTATTATTAATGATTAATTATGCGTTTAAAATCAGTACAAAATTATACAATTAATCGTGATATTGTTATTTTATTTCAAAAAAGTTTTTGTTAAATAGTAAATTTTATTGATTTTGCTTATTTTCGACTTATTACATATTTTTAGAGCCCTTGCAAATGGATTTAAAGAATTTTGAAATCATATTCCTCAAATATATTATTTTATATTAAAAAACAATGTATTGAGTTAGGATGTTTAGTATTTAATAATATATTTGCGTTGAATTAAACTTATCTTTTAATTTCAATTTTCGAATGCTTAAAAAATATCTTCATATAATATTCTCGATTAGTCTGAGCCTATTTTTTGTAATAGCAGGTTCGGGTTTTAACATCGTGAATTATTGTTGCAATGTTTGCGAAGATGAGGGTATTGAGCATGTTGCTGGTAAAAGCTGTCATGCGGTTCATACACAAAACGACACCTGCTGCGAACATGGCAGACATGACACAGCACAAGCCGAAACAACTGAAAGCTGCGATTTACAAACCGATGACTACGCTTGCTCAGACATGCATCACAAAACCGATAAATGTCATTTGTTGCGCATAACTGTTGATATGCCTGTACTTACAGCTGCCATGCACAGCCATATTGATGTTGAGTTGGAAACTTTTAATGCTTCGTTTGTTACATTACAAACAGATTTGAGCAATGTTTCATTCATTCACAACGATTTAGCTCCCCCCTACATATTGCCCGTTAGCAGCGGTCGCACTTTGCTGCTCAAAAAGGCTGTTCTCACCATTTGATTTTTTAATTTTCGCTCAATAAATTAGCACTTATAATTTGTTGGGGATTTCTGCATCTATTATTTTGATAGATGCTGAGATGTGTTTAAACAGTATTTTGTCGAAGTATAATGGTTTCAAATGCTTTTATGTGTTTGAAAATAATAGCTTTGTCAAACTTAATGTTAGCAATATAAACAAACAAAATTAAAAAAAACAATCCATCATCAACTGCTTTCAATTATTCAAGTTAATTTCAGATACAACTATCGTGAATGGATAAATTGATAACTAAAAAAGATGG
>CAZEVV010000130.1:0-8699 GCA_964515675.1 uncultured Paludibacter sp.
AGGTGGTGGCTTTGTGGATGCCGTGCCGAAAGCCCGACCCGAGTATTCCCGAGGGTCACGCCCAAATTAAATAAAAACTATTGCTGCAACGAATTCCAACCTTGGGCTCTAATTTCAATTTCTTCGCCCTCGCGTCCAATTAGGTTTAAGCCGAGCTCCGATTTTGTCATGTGACCTATGATATTTACATCATTCACCTGAATTATTTTATCGTAATCGTCCATCGATACCGTAAAAAGCAATTCATAATCCTCGCCACCATTGAGTGCCGCTGTTACAATGCTCATATTGAGCTCCTCGGCCATCACAACAGCTTGGTAGTTAATGGGCAACTTGTCTTCGTAAACCCTGCACCCGGTATTGCTTTGCGTACAAATGTGTATGAGTTCGGACGACAGGCCATCCGACACATCCATCATTGCTGTGGGGCGAATGCCTTTTTCGGCCAATGCTTCGATAATATCCTTGCGGGCTTCGGGCTTCAACTGACGTTTAAGTATATAATCTTTGCCTTCGAAATCGGGCTGAACATCGTTATTACCAGCAAAAACAATTTTTTCGCGTTCGAGCAATTGCAAACCCATATAGGCCGAGCCAAGATTGCCTGTAACACAAATTAAATCGTTGCTACGTGCGCCATTGCGATATACAATTTCGTCGGCATTTGCCTCGCCAATACAAGTTATGCTAATGGTTAAGCCCGTGAGCGATGCCGAAGTATCGCCCCCAACGAGGTCGACACCATAGTGTTCGCATGCCAAGGCAATGCCATCGTAAAGTGCCTCGATATCCTCGACCATAAAGCGTTTCGACACGCCAATGGATACCGTAATTTGTTTCGGGCGACCATTCATGGCATATATGTCGGAAAAATTAACGACAGCAGCTTTGTAGCCCAAATGCATGAGGGGCACATAAACTAAATCGAAATGTACACCTTCGAGCAGTAAATCGGTGGTAACGAGTGTTTGTTTGTTGCCATAACTGAGCACCGCAGCATCGTCGCCAACGCCTTTTACACTCGATGCATTTTGTAGTTTAAATTTTTCGGTGATGTGTTTTATCAAACCAAACTCACCATATTTTGATATTTCTGTTCTCGACATTTTTTATTTGTTCAGCCCCCCAACCCCAACCTCTCCCCGACCCTCTCCGATTTTACCCCTTCTATCGGGGGGTGGAGAGGGAGTAAGAATAGGCGTTAGGAATGCGTTAATGATACATTGTTGATAAGATTTTATTGTTTTCGAAGCTGAAAGCTAAGCTCTTAGCACTGTGGAATTTTATCGATACGTGCCTGATGGCGACCACCTTCGAAATCGGTTGCAAAAAACACATCCACCATTTCGAGCGCTTGCTCTACCGACACAAAACGTGCTGGTAGCGACAAAACATTGGCATTGTTGTGCTGACGGGCCAATGCCACAATTTCGGCATTCCAACACAAAGCGGCACGTATGCCACTGTGTTTGTTCACCGTCATGCTAATGCCGTTGCCACTACCACAAATCGAAATGCCAAAGTCGAACTCGTTGTTTTCGACAGCCGAAGCCATGGGATGCGCAAAATCGGCATAGTCGCAACTTTCGGCCGAAAAAGTACCAAAATCTTTCAATGCCGACACCGCCTTATTATTCAAATATTCAATTACTATGTTTTTCAACTCAAAACCAGCATGGTCGCTGCAAATTGCTATTTGCAAATCTTTTATATCTTTCATACAATAATAATTTTTTTCGTTCGATGGTAAATGATAACTCGCACCGCAACAAGCACATATCAATGTAGCTTGGTAATTTGCATGCGCGACTCATTTCGTTTTATATTTTATTTAAAATACTAAGCAAACATTTCAACATCGGCAAGCGTAATATTGTTTCCTCCGAGTATAATTAATCGCTCCACCACATTGCGCAACTCGCGTATATTACCAGTCCATGATTTTTGTTGCAATTGTGCAATTGCATCGGGGGCAAACTGTTTGATTGGCGCGCCTTGCTCGGTGCAAATAAGTTCACAAAAATGCGCTATCAACATCGGAATATCCTCTTTGCGTTCGTCGAGCGGCGGCACATGAATTGGTATCACACTGAGGCGATGATACAAGTCCTCGCGGAAATTTCCTTTTTCAATTTCAGCTTTCAAATCTTTATTAGTAGCCGCAAATACACGTACATTTACTTTGATGCTTTTGTCGCTACCCACGCGTGTGAGTTCGTTCTCTTGCAACACACGCAAAACTTTTGTTTGTGCCGAAAGGCTCATATCACCTATTTCATCCAAAAATATTGTACCACCATCCGCTTGTTCGAACTTGCCAATGCGTTGTTTTATGGCCGATGTAAAAGCGCCTTTTTCGTGACCAAACAATTCGCTTTCAATTAATTCGGAGGGTATAGCAGCACAATTCACCTCAACAAAAGGCGCAGTAGCTCGCTGACTGTTTTCGAACAACAAACGCGCCACCACCTCTTTGCCCGAGCCGTTAGGACCCGTAATAAGCACGCGCGCATCGGTAGGTGCAACACGCTCTATCATTGTGCGTACCTTTTCGAGTGCCGGCGAACTGCCTATCATTTGGAGCTTTTTGCCTACTTTGCGCTTTAGTGTTTTGGTTTCGGTAACCAAAACAGCTTTGTCGAGCGCATTGCGCACCGTTATAAGCAAGCGGTTTAAATCAATTGGTTTTTCGATAAAATCGAAAGCACCCTTTTTAATACATTCAACAGCTGTATCGATATTGCCATGTCCCGAAATCATTACTACAGGTGCATCATATTCCATTTCGGCAAGTTTAGCCAAAAGCTCAATGCCATCCATTTCGGGCATTTTAATGTCGGAAAACACAAGGTCGAAAGCATTGTTTTGTACAGCTTCCAAACCCACTTTGCCATTTTCGGCCACCACCACTTGATGTTTCTCAAATTCGAGAATATCTTTCATGGTATTTCGAATGCTGCGTTCGTCGTCGATAACAAGTATTTTGGCCATAATAAGTACAATTTTCGTTGATTAATATTTTATTCAGCTGCCTCAAACTGTTGTAGGAAACGTTTGTCGTTTTCGGAAAACAAACGCAAGTCTTTTACCGAAAATTTGAGGTTGGTAATACGCTCCACGCCCATACCAAAGGCATATCCCGAATAAACTTTCGAGTCGATGCCACAGTTTTCGAGCACATTGGGATCCACCATTCCGCAACCCAAAATTTCGACCCAACCTGTGTGTTTACAAAACGGACAGCCCTTGCCACCACATATTTTGCACGAAATATCCATTTCGGCGCTAGGCTCGGTAAATGGGAAATACGAAGGACGCAAACGAATTTCGGTATCGGCGCCAAACATTTCTTTGGCAAAATACATCAATGCCTGTTTCAAATCGGCAAACGACACATCTTTGTCGATGTACAAACCTTCGATTTGGTGAAAAAAGCAATGCGCACGATACGAAATGGCTTCGTTGCGATAAACACGCCCTGGGAAAAGCAAACGGATGGGCGGTTTTTGTTGCGACATTACGCGTGTTTGTACCGACGAGGTATGGGTACGCAAAACCACATCGGGTTGTTGCTCAATAAAAAAAGTATCCTGCATGTCGCGTGCAGGGTGCTCGGGCGGAAAGTTGAGCGCGCCAAACACATGCCAATCGTCCTCAATTTCGGGACCTTCGGCAATGCCAAAACCAATGCGTGCAAAAATATCGATAATCTCGTTGCGCACCAACGAAAGCGGATGGCGAGTGCCCAAATGCAAAGCATCGGCAGTGCGTGTGAGGTCGCTTTTTTCAACCACCACATCATTGCCAAGCGCATCTTTAAGCGCATTTAATTTATTTTGGGCAGCATCTTTCAATTGGTTCAACAGCTGTCCCATTTCCTTTTTCTCCTCGTTGGGCACATTTCTGAAATCGTTGAACAACAACGAAATTTCGCCTTTTTTACTTAAATACTTAATGCGCAATTGCTCTATTTGCTCCAAATTGGTTGCGCTAAATCCCTCAATTTCTGCGAGCAATTCATTAATACGGTTTTTCATCTGTTTTTATTATTTATAACTCAGCCCCCTTCCCCTTGTTTGTCCCTTTTCGCCGAAAGCTACCGGAAATAGAGAGGGGAATACAATGGAGCAAATGAATGTTTATTCTTATTAATAGGCGTTTCTTGCTTCGACTATATCACACAAAATAAAAGATTGTTTTCTATCTTTATATTTCAACAATACATACAATTGTTGCTCATGACTTATTTTCGATTTATTTTGAAATCATTGCCGAAAAGAAAAGCATTGAGTCGTTTTTTATTAAAATCCTAAAAAAAGATTCAACAAATGAATTACAGCTAGTTGTAGCTAAAAAACAATCATTCTCTTTTTCTACTGATAAAACACGCAAAAGTAATCAAAAATAGTCGAATATAAAAAAAGATTGAATCAAGAATAAAGGTCAAATAAAAAAAACATGCCGAAAAGCATATTTTTTGTAAAAATTGAACTATATTTGTAAATTAAAAACAATCAATATGGGTATTGAAGCTATACTAAATTTTTTAAAAGATTTAACTGCTAACAACCATCGCGAGTGGTTCAACGACAATAAAGCTATTTATGAGCAATGCAAAGCCGATTTCGAAACAATCAGCAAGCAACTCATATTTGAAATTGGCACATTCGATGCCGACATAAAGCACTTAGAGGCAAAAGATTGCATTTTTAGAATTTACCGCGACACACGTTTTTCGCACGACAAAACCCCCTACAAAACTCATTTTGGAGTTTTTATTGCATCGAATGGTGGACGAAAAAGCCAAAGAGCAGGTTACTATTTGCACCTCGACCCAGCAGGCAGTTTCATTGCCTCAGGTGTTTGGTGCCCGCCGCCCAACCTACTGAAAGCGTTGCGCCAATCGGTGTATGATAATTATGATGAATTTTGCGAAATAAAAGACAATACGCAATTTAAAGAATATTTCAACAAGTTTTTCGAGGAAGATAAGCTAAAAAAAATACCAGCAGGTTTCGATAAAAATTTTGCTGAGCCCGAATTATTAAAACTAAAACACTATTTGGTAGAATATAAAATTGACGATAATTTGCTGGCCGACGAAACCAATTTCGTAAAAAACATAGCAAAACTTTGTCGTATTGCGCATCCATTCAATCAGTTTTTAAACGAAACGGTGGACGACACAATATAAAATCAAATAAATTACAACAAATCAATAATATTATAACAAAATGATTCTCGACAAACTCACAAACTCGGCTCGCTACAACAGCTTGCACCCATTGTTCGAACAAGCTTTCGAATATCTTAGAAACAACGACTTAGCAAACATCCCTACAGGAAAAGTGGTGCTCGTTGAAGATAAATTAATTGTAAACATTGTTGATGCTGTTGGCAAAACTGCCGACGAAGCCCGTATGGAAACGCATCGCGACTTTATCGACATACAAGTACCTGTAGGCACAACCGAAACCATGGGTTGGAAAGCAGCTGCCGACCTAACACCCGATGCCGATGGATACAATGCCGAAAAAGACCTCAGCTTTTTCGACGACAAGGCAACTACTTTTTGTAATATTAAACCCTACGAATTTGCAATTTTCTTTCCCGAAGATGGGCATCAGCCAGGCATTGCCGAAGGTACATTTAGAAAGGTAATTGTTAAAGTTCGGGCTTAAACAAGCAAAACCGCATTTTTTAATTCAAAACAAAGTAGTATTTCAAACTATTTTTGCATCTTTGCTTTTTATTGATAAATTACAAAACATTTTTAATAAAATATAATGCTTAAAACTTATACAATACAAAAACAAATCGTTTGTAAGCAGTTGATAAATAAGTAATCCAATATCGGATTTGAGATTGGTGCAGAAAATAATAAAACACAAAACATATGGAGATACTCCCAATTGTACAAAACGACCCACTATTGGCTCCCTTTGCTGCCGCCATTTATGGCAGATACGATTACTTTAAAAGCGTTGAGCAAAAGCTTACTGGTGGAAAACAATCGCTTTCGGAATTTGCTACCGGCTATCTATATTTTGGGTTGCACAGGCAAATGGATGGATGGGTTTTTCGCGAATGGGCGCCCAACGCAACAGCAATTTTTCTGATTGGCGATTTCAACAATTGGCAACGCCACCCCGATTATCAACTCAAGAAAATGCAAAATGGCATTTGGGAAATTAAACTCCCCGATTATGCTATGACACATTTGCAATTGTACAAAATGCTAGTTGAGTGGGAAGGTGGTAGTGGTGAGCGTATACCCGCTTGGGCACGCCGCGTAGTGCAGGACGAAGATACAAAAATTTTCAGTGCACAGGTTTGGAATCCAATTAAGCCTTATAAGTTTAAAGTAAAAAACTTTAAACCACAAACAGCACCACTCCTCATTTACGAATGTCATATTGGCATGTCGAGCACCGAAGAAAAAGTAGCAACTTACGAAGAGTTCCGACTCAATGTTTTACCGCGCATCGACAAAGCTGGATACAATTGTATACAAATAATGGCCATACAGGAACATCCTTATTATGGCTCGTTTGGCTATCACGTATCGAGTTTTTTCGCAGCATCGTCGCGCTTTGGTACACCCGAAGAATTGAAAAAGCTCATCGACGATGCGCACAACCGTGGCATTGCTGTTATTATGGACATAGTGCACTCGCATGCCGTGCGCAACGAGGTTGAAGGGCTTGGCAGGCTGGATGGCACTCCGTATCAGTACTTCCACGGCGGCTCACGACGCGAACACCCAGCATGGGACTCGCTTTGTTTCGACTACGCTAAACCTTCGGTTTTGCACTTTTTGCTCTCAAATTGTAAATTTTGGCTCGAGGAGTATAAATTCGATGGCTTTAGGTTTGATGGTGTAACTTCGATGCTGTATAGAAGTCATGGTTTGGGCGAAGATTTTATGAGTTACGACTCGTACTATAACCTAAACCAAGATGGTGATGCTATTTGCTATTTGACTTTAGCCAACAAATTGATACACGAAATCAATCCCAATGCAATATCGATAGCCGAGGAAATGAGTGGCATGCCAGGTTTAGCCGCCAAAATTAGCGATGGTGGCATTGGTTTCGATTATCGTATGGCCATGGGCATACCCGATTTTTGGATAAAATACATTAAAGAAGTAAAAGACGAAGATTGGAAAGTAGGTCACATACTTTGGGAACTTAGCAACCATAGAGCCGACGAAAAAACAATAAGTTATGCCGAAAGCCACGACCAAGCATTGGTGGGCGACAAAACTTTGATTTTCAGACTCATTGATGCCGAAATGTATTGGCACATGCAACGTGGCGACAATACTTTGTTGGTCGACAGAGGCATTGCATTG
The DNA here is from genome assembly GCA_964515675.1 of uncultured Paludibacter sp. Classification (GTDB taxonomy): domain Bacteria; phylum Bacteroidota; class Bacteroidia; order Bacteroidales; family Paludibacteraceae; genus Paludibacter. The sequence continues at coordinate 7,358 of CAZEVV010000130.1, forward strand.
CATAAAATCATTCGATTATTTACAGCATCAACCATCAATGGTGGCTATCTTAATTTTATGGGTAACGAGTTTGGTCATCCCGAATGGATTGACTTCCCGCGCGAAGGCAATGGCTGGTCGCACAAATATGCTCGTCGACAGTGGGAGTTGGCCGACAACCCCAAATATTTGTACTATGGCTTAAATCAGTTCGACCAAGCTATGATACAAATAATTAAGTCGACCCCCGATTTCAACAAACTAGAACTAGTGCAATTGTGGGACAACGAAGGCGACCAAGTGCTTGCTTTTATGCGTGGTAAATACATTTTTGTTTTCAACCTGAATGGTACAAAATCGTTTACCGACTACGGCATTTTGGCACCAAAAGGCATATATAGCAATGTTTTAAGCACCGACAACACTGAGTTTGGAGGCTATGGTTTGGTCGACGAAAGCATCGACCACATAACTTTGCCAACCGAACCCAAAAGCGACAAAGAATGGCTCAAACTCTACATACCAGCTCGTACAGCTCTCGTATTGAGAAAGATAAAGTAGGTTTTGTGTTTCGAGTTTTGAGTTTCGGGTTTCGAGTTTCGAGCTTGCCTCCTCCCTCATTCTTCATGAGGTAAACATGAGGTACGAGGGAGGTTTCGGGATTATAAATCGTAAATTGTAAATTGTAAATCGCAAATTGTAAATCGTAAATCGTAAATCGTAAATTCCCTCGGGCTTTTCAGTAATAAAAATAATAATAACATCATAAGGCTGTAGCAATGACCGTGTCATTCTTCAGCCTTATTTTTAAAATAAAAAAGAATAATGGCGCTCGTATTTTTGGCACTCGGCAGTAATTTGGGTAATAGCCAACAAAATATTATTGATGCAATACAAAAAATCAATTTAGAAATTGGCCATCTCATTGCACAGTCGAGCATTATTGCTTCGGAACCGTGGGGTTTTGAGAGCAAAAACATATTTGCAAATGCAGTAATTTCTATCCAAACAACGCTCGACCCCTATTCATTGCTACATGCCACACAAAATATTGAAAAGGAAATGGGCCGAACAGAAAAGAGTGAATCGGGCTATGCTGACAGAATAATTGACATCGACATTTTACTGTACGACCAACAAATAATACATCAACCCACACTTTACATACCCCACCCACACATTACAAAACGCACTTTTGTGTACGCGCCTTTGCTCGAAATAGCGCCAAATATTCAACTTCCGGGACATGACAAGATGCTGAAAGAAAGCGTTTAGTATTGAATTGTTTCGGGTTTCGGGCTTGCCTCCTCCCTTATTCTTCATGAGGTAAACCTGAGGTACGAGGGAGGTTTTGAGTTTGCCT
>CAZEVV010000131.1:0-8654 GCA_964515675.1 uncultured Paludibacter sp.
TGTGGATGCCGTGCCGAAAGCCCGACCCGAGTATTCCGAGGGGCACGCCCAAAAGAATTTACGATTTAAAAATTTACGATTTACAATTTGATAAGCGCCCCGGTCGATTTAGTTGGATTAAATGGAGCGGGGCGCTGTGTGTGTGTGAATGTTGGGACTCTGTTGCTATTTGCTATTCGCTATTCGCCCAGTGCGGCGAGGTCGCCATACATGTATATGCGGCCATGCACGGGGGCAATGTGTGTGGCTGGATAGTGTTTGGCGGCATCGGTTTGCTGTATGATTTGGCGCACAATTGATGCTTTGCTGGCGCCATTTACCAGAAAAATAATGCGCGTGGCATTGCAAATGGTTTTTCCGGTGAGGGTGATGCGTTTTTGTCCGCTCGTGGGATGTGTGGCTACTGCAACGGTGCGCTCATCGGTGAGCAAGGCCATGTTGTTGGGGAAAATGGAGGCGGTGTGCCCATCGTCGCCAATGCCGAGCAACACGATATCGAACACGGGCCAACCATTGCTGTGTGGCAGGGTTTTGCGCAAAAGGGTGGCGTATCGCTCGGCCTCGTCGGAGGGCAGCTCCTCGCCTTTGATACGGAAAATGTTATCGTTGGGAATGTATGATTTGCGCAAAAGGGCATCGTAGGTCATGCCGTAATTGCTTTCGGGGTGGGTGGGCGCCACACAACGCTCGTCGACCCAATAAATGTTGATGCTTTGCCATGGCATTTTGTACTGAAACTCCTCGCCCATAATTTCGAACAGGAGTTTTGGCGTGGAACCGCCCGAAACGGCTACATGCAGCTTTTGCCCTACATCGGCTTTTGCAAGTGCTTGCTGCAATATACGCTCGGCCACGGCGCGCGCTGTTTCGGTGGCATCGTTATGTTTGTGCAACTGGTAATTCATGATTTCTCGTTTGTTTTATTGTTTATGAATAAGGATTTTTTGTGTTGAAAAAACTGTTTAAAAACAATGCTGTGGGGACAAGCAAGAGAGAGAGTGTTGCCCCCTAGCCCTAGCCCCCTAACCCCCTAAAGGGGGAATAAGAGGGGGAGTTTCGGAGCAAAATTAAATAATTATTTTCGCTTACTTTTGATTGTGTTTTTAATAAAATTGTACATCGTTACGCTACAATCTCAAAAAAAAAACATCAACCTAATTACTTATTGAAGTGTTAGATAGTAACATCTATTTTAGTGTTGAATGATACTAGCTTTGTTTTTAAACAGCTTGCTTGACTTTACTCGGTTTTGAAATTGCTGAATGGTTCGCGCCACTTTACAAATGGGTCGGCAAACAGGTTATTCGACTCTTTGGGGCCCCAGGTGTTGCACTCGTAAAAATAGAGCGGAATGTCGGGGTTTGTTTTCCATGCATTGAGTATGGGGTCGACAAATTTCCAGCTTGCTTTCACGGCATCGGCACGTGCATAAAGGGTGGAGTCGCCTATCATACAGTCGAGAATGAGTCGCTCGTAGGCTTCGGCAATTTTTTTATCGGCCAAATCGCTGTAATGAAATGCCATGTTTACGTTTTGCACTTTGAAGCCTGCGCCGGGAATTTTCATGCCGAAATCGATGGCTACGCCTGCATCGGGATGTATGCGGAGCACTATCATATTGTTGGGTTCGGTGAGGCACAGTTGTTTGAAAAGCTGATGCGGAGCGGGTTTGAGGTGAATAACTACCTCGGTAACACGCTCGGGCAATTGCTTTCCGGTGCGGATAAAAAATGGCACTTCGCCCCAACGCCAGTTGTCGATGAAGAGTTTCATGGCCACGAAAGTTTCGGTTTGCGAGTTGGGTGCCACGCCGGTTTCTTGGCGGTAACCGTTTTGCGGTATGTCGCAAACGAGGCCCGAAATGTATTGTCCGCGCACCACTTGTTTGGCAATATCCGCACCTTTTATGGGGCGTAGGGCTTGCAAAACTTTCACTGTTTCGTTGCGAATGGAGTCGGAATCGAACACGGCGGGCGGCTCCATGGCCACTACGGCCAACACTTGGAGGAGGTGATTTTGTATCATGTCGCGCATGGCACCCGAGGTGTCGTAATAACCGCCACGGTCGCCAACGCCAATTTTTTCGGAAGCAGTAATTTCAATTCTATCGATGTATTTGCGGTTCCAGATGGGTTCGAAAAATCCATTGGAAAAGCGCGTAACCATGATGTTTTGCACGGTTTCTTTGCCCAAATAATGGTCGATACGGTAAATTTGGTCTTCGTGAAAGCCGGCATGCAGCTTTTTGTCCAAATCGATCGCGCTATCGTAACTGTAACCAAAGGGCTTTTCGACAATGATGCGTTTCCAGCCATCGTCCTCGTTGTTGAGGCCATTTTTGTGCAAATGCGCGGCCACCACTTCGTACATAAAAGGGGGAATGGAAAAGTAATACACTATGTTTTTATGTATGCTGCGGTCATCGGACAATTGTTGGATGTAGCTTTTGAGGTCGGCAAAATCGTTTTCGTCCTTGTTGTTTACTTTTTTGTAAAACACAAATTCGAGAAACTGCTCCACCGATTGCGGGTTTTCTTTTATTTTTGCAGCAGCAAACTCGCTGAGCGCTGCCCTTACATCGGCACGGTATTGTTGCAATTCTTTTTCCTGACTGCCAGCACCGAGCACCACAAAATTGTCGGGCAACAAATTGTCGAGATACAAATTGTACACGGCCGGTATGAGTTTTCGTCGTGCCAAGTCGCCATTGGAACCAAAAATTACCAATATCTGACTTTCGATATTATTTTTCTTCATTATATATGATGTGTTACTTATTTTATTGCTTAATGATAATTTAAAATTCGTAGCCTGAACTACATTTGCAAATATCGCAAAAAATACGTTTGCATGAAGAAAATAACAGAAAAAAAGTGGATTTGTTTAACAAATAAGATAATTAATGCAGTTTTGAGATTAATTTGAAGTTGAAAAGCAAGTTTATAAACTTGAAAAAAGTGAACACCCCCCCTACTCCGCCTTCAACTCGTCGCGCAGTTTTTTGGTGAGGCCAGCCACCACTAAATTGTAAGAATGGTCGATTAGTTCGCACACGAGGGCATCGGGCAAGGAGTTATCGAGCAACACGGTGTTCCAATGCTTTTTGTTGAAATGATAAGCGCCCACAATGGCCGAATGCTCCTCGCGTAGAGCAATGGCGCGCTCGGGGTCGCATTTGAGTGATATTTGTTTTTCGAGATTATCGAGCGGAATGAGTGCAAACATTTTGCCTTTCACCTTAAAAACCAATGTCACTTCGTCGAAAGGAAATGTTTCTTCTGCTGCCTTTTTCGAAAGGCAATAGGCATGCGCTTGTTCAATATTCATAAAAAAATGTATTTGATGTTTAACGTAAAATACTATCAACTTTAATGTATGGAATTCTTTCCCCTCTGAGGGAGCAAGGGGGCATTTTATTTAAAATTAATACGCTTCACCTTATAACCTTCGGCCACAAGCAAATCGGCTATTTTGCTACGAAAATCGCCTTGTATGAGAATCTCACCATCGCGGCACGAACCGCCTGCCGAACATTTTTGTTTCAGCACACGCGTAAGTTCTTTCAACTCATCGTCGGTACCCGTAAAATCGGTAACAAGCGTAGATGGCTTGCCTTTGCGCTTGTCCATTTCGACACGTAGCAACATGCCTTTTTTATTGTCCTTCGGCTGTGGCGCGGGCACTTCAATATGTTCACCTTCGGGCAAAACCTCTTTCAACCCATTCAATTTATCTTTCCAATCTATCATAAAATAGTGTATTATTTCCAATTATTTAAATTATCGCTCACAACAATTTCAAACACATCAATTCTCAAAAATGAACCGTCCATCTCCTATATCTTGACTCTTGGTTATTGGTTCTTGACTCTTTAATCTTTATTCTTTGCTCTTTATTCTTTGCTCTTTATTCTTTGCTCTTTATTCTTTATTCTTTCACAAAACCCTTAAAAAACTCCCAAATAACTATGCCGCCACTAATGCTCACATTGAGCGAATGTTTGGTGCCATATTGCGGTATTTCGATGCAGGCATCGCACCTATCCACCACCGATTGTTGCACCCCTTTTACCTCGTTGCCAAGGATAATGGCGTATTTCTCACGCACATCCACCTGCATATCGGGCAAAAGGGTGCTGCCGTGCGCTTGTTCAACAGCAAATACTTTGTAGCCCGCAGCTTTCAACTGGTCCACAGCCACATGCGTATCGACAAAATGTGTCCAATCCACAGTATCTTCCGCACCGAGCGCCGATTTGTGTATTTCGGCATTGGGTGGCGTAGCAGTAATGCCGCACAAATATATGGCTTCGAACAAAAAAGCATCGCAAGTGCGAAAAATCGACCCAACATTGTGCAAACTCCGCACATTGTCGAGCACCACCACTACGGGTATTTTATCCTTTGCTTTGAATTCGTCTGGCGTGAGACGATCCATTTCGGTTATTTTTGTTTTTATCATCAAATTATTTACAATTTAATCATTTACCAGTTACTATTTAATAAAAGAAAGACAAATAGCACATTACGCACTTTAAAATAAAATATTTCATTACTTTTATTATTTGCAAGCACTTAATTATCAGTAAGAATTCGAAATTTATTTTTACAACAAAATAGATATCTAAATCCGCAAAGCAGATTTGGCTTTGTTCTTTACTCTTTATTCTTTAATCTTTGATCTTTATTCTTGGCTCTTGGCTCTTGACTCTTGGCTCTTTCCCCAAAATCTCCACCACAAAGATACATAATTTCGCTTTTCATTACAAACTCAAAAAAATCATTCAAATCTACAAATACAATAATTGACTACGGCCTTTCGAATGTGCTCAACTCTTCACTTTATTCAAACCGAATTAAACTGCCGTATTCCAGACGCTTCGACTGCGCTCAGCCAGCGATAAACAACATTTGCGAAATCTTTAATCGTAATAGTGATTGGGGATAATATTCAATCCCGATAGCTATCGGACAAATCATTCAAATCATTTAATTCCCTAAAATCTTCCCCACCGCCGTTTCAATAATGCTATCCACACCATTGTCGGCATCGGCTTTTCGCAATGATACAAACACATCGGGGTCGATGCCCCACTCGGTATGTTGCATATTGCTATCGAGCATGGGTGCCGCCGAAAAACGCACCATCCAGCCATTGGGTAACTCGCTCGACAATGGCATGCCGGCACCACCGCCTGTGCGGTCGCCAATAATTGTAGCATTTGGGGCGTGTTTCATGCGCATAACAAAAGCATTGGTGGCGCTGTACGACATGCGATTGCACAACACCACTACTGGGCGCTGCCATTGCAGGCTCGAAGCTGGTGTTTTCATTTCAGTGGGTTTCGAAAAATCGGAATGTCCTGGACCAGTTTTATGTTTTATGTAGCCCGTAACTTTTTCTTCCGTAAAAAAGTAGGATGCCAACAGCTCCGAAAGGCTCAAAAAGCCACCACCATTGTTGCGCACATCAATAATGAGGCCTTTGCAATGCGAAAACTGCTCGAAAATATAACGCATGTTTGTATTGCTAAAATTCGACGAGAAATCGGCATAATACACATAGCCCACACTATCGTTGGCAATTGTATTGTAACGCATGCCGCCTGCTATTCGGTAATTGCTTTTCAAATAACGTTGGTTGTAAATAAGCGTCGAGCTGAAATTCGACGGATAATCGCTGAACCATTTCCAATAACGGCTGCGGTCGAATGCCGAGTACAAATTCACATGGCCATCCTTTAACTCAGCCAACATTTCGCCCATGAGGTCGAAAAATGCAAATTCGCTCATATCCTCCTTCACGCGTGGTGCATAGGCTGTGCGCACCGAGTCCCAATTGATATTTTTGTAATCGAGGTAACAATATTTTGTATCAACAATCGACCACAAAGCCTCAAAATTACCTCTCTTCGTATTGTCGGGTAAAGTAGGCTCGTCGATGCACGATGGCAACAACAACGCAAGCATACTAAACATCGCCATTCGTAATATTTTTGAAGTCATATCATTAAACATGTTATTAAAAAATTAAAATGTTTATATTACCACACAATGGCTTTTGCATAATTGCCCGCTGGTGGCGTATTACGACCACTAAAAGCATGCAGTTGATAATTGAAACCCACAAAAGCACCCAAAGTTTGCTGACGGAAATAATGATTATTGGCAGTATGCACTACACTTTTCGCATCAACACCTATGCGCCACGAAGTACGTTTAAGGTCGAAATCGACAAAAAGCGCAGCGCTTGCCCCTTGCTTGTTGTGCAACGAACTAAAATGCAAGGTATTGCGCAAATTCCACAAACTAAACATTTCGTAATACGTACCTCCTTGTTGCGGCACAAACATAGCACCCAACAAAGGCGCATTGCACTGCAAATTCACATTCACAACACGTCGGCCCACATGCAAACGATAAATAGCCCATGCCATGGCGTGCACGTTGGTCGACAAATCGACATTTACAGGGTTATTTACATTGCGCGCAAGGTTTTTAAACGCAAAATCAAGTTCGGCAAAACCGCCCGCCAGAAGCCTAAATTGCGGCATTATTTCGTACTGATAGTTCAATCCCCACCTATACGCACCCTGCGCAAAAAGCATACTTGCGCTACGTTGTTCGTTGTACAAAGCAGCACCACTACCCATAATGCTACTCATTTTCAACCATTGTGGCTTGTCGGCGCGCAACAACGACAGCGTTGCATGCTCAAAACCAAAAGCCGCACCCGCATAAGTTGATGGCGACAAATAATTATCCACCACCTGCAATTGCGACACAGAAAACATATCGTTCACACTCAACAATTTTGATTTTGCCACTTCCTCAGTTTGCCCAAAGACAGACATCGCACAAAGTAGCAGCACAGATATCACATTTACATATCCACCTCTCCCTAACCCTCGGAAACCTGCCCCGATTTTCACATCGGGGAGGAGAGGGAAATAGCTGCGATTGATTTTTTTTACTATATTCATTTTTGCTGTAATTACTTTTTCAATATTTTAACTTAGAGTTAATATCTATATTTTCACTTATAAATAATAAAAACGTTTCATTTCGCACACAAAATTCCCGCAACACTACGCCCTAATCTGTGTAAATCTGTAATTTCAATATTATTTTTTAAACACCCACTCATCTCGCACAAACCTTTCGTTGGCGAGTGCATTTATCGCAACCATATCAACTTCATTCAAACAGTACAATTCGGCATTGCAAATTTCCCGTAAATTACACAACAACATTTGTTCAAATTCATCAATAGTAGGTGCTTCTCCCATTGTGCTTTGCCAATAATCCGCAATATTTGTAACACTGCTTGGCACCGAGGCTGTGCCTTTTTTGCTTTCATCCTTTTGCGGCACGTGCAAAACCTGTTGAAGCATTTGCAAATTACTATTGTAGAGCAAAGTGCCATGGTACAACGCCCGTCCGCGACTAATGTGCGATGCTGTGCCCGAAATTTTAAAGCCATCCAACCACAAATCCTTCCGTTGACCAATCACCACCTTTACGCCCATTTGCTGCAATGCTTCCACCACAGGCAATAAAAAATTAGCACTCAAAGCACTTGTGTCACCCGCAATATTGCGCACAAAGCAATAATTCACATTGCCCAGGTCGTGAAAAACCGTCCCACCACCCGACATGCGACGTGCAATAGTAACCGAGTTGCTCAAACAAAAGTCACAATTCACTTCGTTGCTTAGCACCTGGTTCGACCCCAACACCACAGCCTGTTCGTTGCGGTACAACAATAAAAAATCATCTTCGTTCAAGCCAAACAAAAATGCTTCACAGGCCAAATTAAAAAACACATTGTTACTGGGCGATAGAATAAGCTTCATTAATAGTTTGATATAAAAAATGAAATGAAAATATACTGCGCGTCAAAATTAGCGAAAAGCAATGAGGAAAACAACAAGCTGCACAACAAAAAATGCTAACACCTTACTATTAAAGTGTTAGCATTTAAATGGTAGCCCCGCTGGGAATCGAACCCGGATCTAGTGTTTAGGAAACACTTGTTCTATCCGTTGAACTACAAGGCCAATTTTACGTTAAATCGCCTGCAAAAATACGGTTTTTTCTGGAATATTCAAGCTAATAAACCAAAAATATAATACCACAAAGTACATTGACAACAAAATTAATTACAGAAATTAAACCACCATCAAATTTAAGCATGAGGTCGTATTAAAAAAATCACAAATCCTAAACCCTTTAACTATCGGAAGACGTTTTTCATTCCTCATTCTTCATTTTTCATTTTAAAAATATTTGGGCGTGCCCCTACGGGTCGGGCTTTCGGCACGGCATCCACAAAGCCACCACCTGCTAGCGCGAATTTGCAATCCGTGCTCCCTTTCGGGGCACAAATTGCAATCCGCACCAGCCGCATGCGGTGGCTTTGTGGCTGACAGAGAGTGCCTCTATCCCTCACGCATCGCTAACCGAACCTGCAGTGGGTTTTCTCATCATTCTCAATAAATAAAAATGCATCAAATATAGTATCTTACGACAACGTCGCCGCTAGCGCGGATTTGCAATCCGTGCTACGATATAATGGCACGGATTGCAACCAACTTATAAAGAGAGGGCGTCTCTCAAAGAGACACCCTCTCTCCAATCACCTCGCAGCACTCA
>CAZEVV010000132.1:0-8613 GCA_964515675.1 uncultured Paludibacter sp.
ATCGAAATACCGTCGTAAGTACTTGTTCCACGGCCTAACTCATCAAACAATACCAAACTTCGGTTCGATAAATTGTTCAAAATGCTTGCTGCCTCGTTCATTTCAACCATAAACGTCGATTCGCCTTGCGAGATGTTGTCGCTGGCACCTACGCGTGTGAATATTTTGTCGACCGCCCCAATGCGTGCACTTTCAACGGGTACAAAGCAGCCTATTTGTGCCATAAGGGTTATGAGCGCTGTTTGTCGGAGCAATGCCGATTTACCCGCCATGTTGGGCCCCGTAACAATAATTATTTGTTGCGTGTCGGTATCCAAATACACATCGTTGGCCACATAGGTTTCGCCCACAGGCAATTGTTTTTCAATCACAGGGTGGCGGCCTTGCTTAATGTCGAGCACATTGTCGTCAACCACTTCGGGGCGAATATATTTGTTTTCGGCCGATGTTTTGGTAAACGACAATAGGCAGTCCAATTGTGCAATCAAATTCGAGTCGAGCTGCACGGCCGTTATATAGTCGGTAAGTGCCAGCACAAGTTCGTTGAAAATACGTGTTTCGATGGTCAGAATTTTTTCTTCGGCACCAAGAATTTTTTCTTCGTATTGTTTCAATTCATCGGTTATATATCGTTCGGCATTCACCAATGTTTGTTTGCGAATCCATGTTTCGGGCACTTTGTCTTTGTGCGTATTTCTTACTTCGATAAAATATCCAAATACATTGTTGAATGATATTTTTAAGCTCGGAATGCCTGTGCTTGCACTTTCGCGCTCTTGTATTCTTTGCAAATATTCTTTGCCCGAATGTGCCAAGGTGCGTAATTCGTCGAGGTCAGCATCAACACCAAAGCGCACCACACCGCCGCGTTGCAGCATTGTGGGTGGGTCGTTGTTTATTTCTTTTCCTATTTTTTCGGAGATGATATTACAAGGATTCAGCTGCTCTGCAATTTTTCGCAAGCTTACATTGTCCGATTGGGCCAATGCTTCTTTTATCGGAACAATGGCATTGAGTGCGTTTTTAAGCTGCACTACTTCGCGAGGATTGATGCGTCCTACGGCAACTTTTGATATTATGCGTTCCAAATCGCCGATAATGGCTATGTTTTGGTCGAGCAAAAGTCGTAAATCATTGTTTTTAAAAAAATGCTCTACCACGCTCAATCGCTCATTGATAGGCTTTATGTCTTTCAGCGGAAAGGCAATCCAACGTTTGAGCAAGCGAGCGCCCATGGGACTCACAGTGCGATCGAGCACATCGAGCAAGGTGCGAGCGCCTTCGTTTTGCGAGCCATAAAGTTCGAGGTTGCGCACCGTAAAGCGATCGAGCCACACATAACGATCTTCTTCGATGCGCGATAGTTGTGTAATATGTCCGGTGTGTTGATGGTGCGTCATGTCGAGATAGTGCATGATAGCGCCAGCAGCTACAATTCCGTTGGGTAAATTATCCACGCCAAAACCTTTAAGGTTTTTTGTTTCGAAGTGTTTTAGTAGTCTGTCGTTGGCACTTTCGGGCGTAAATGCCCAATCGTCCATGGCATATGTAAAAAATTTATTACCAAAACTCTCCTCAAAATCCTTACGTTTCGAGCGGTCGAAAAGCACTTCTTTGGGTGCAAAACTGTTGAGTAGCTTGTCGATGTATTCGTTATTGCCTTGTGCCACCAAAAATTCGCCTGTCGATATGTCGAGAAATGCCAAGCCTGCGCCATGTTTGGTTATGTAAACGCTCGCCAAAAAGTTGTTTTCTTTGTGGTTGAGCGTGGTGTCGCTGTACGAAACGCCTGGTGTAACCAATTCGGTAACGCCGCGCTTCACTAGTTTTTTTGTGAGTTTTGGGTCTTCCAATTGGTCGCAAATGGCTACACGCATGCCTGCACGAACCAGTTTGGGCAAATAGGTATCGAGTGCATGGTGAGGGAAGCCCGCCAACTCAATGGTTTTGGCCGACCCATTGGCACGTCGTGTGAGCGTGATGCCCAAAATTTCGGCGGCGCGAATGGCATCCGTCGAAAAAGTTTCGTAGAAGTCGCCACATCGAAATAGCAAAATTGCATCGGGATGTTTGGCTTTAATTTCGTTATATTGTTTCATTAGTGGGGTTTCCACTATCTCATTTGCCATAATTTTTAAAATCTTTTTTGTTGGGATAATTCCCTTTTGCACTATAAAAGTTGGTCGATCACTTCTGTCATTTTCGACCAAGCATATTTTTTCTTTTCTATTTTAATGTTTTCGATAAATTCGGCAGCTCTTTTGTTTTCGAAAAAGTCCACCAAAGCATCGGCAATTTGCTGTACATTTACATCGGTTACATAACCCACTTTTTGGTGGGGTACAATTTCGGCCAGGCCGCCCACATCGGTAACCAGCATGGGCTTTTCGAAATGATAGGCTATCTGGCTCACACCACTTTGCGTGGCCGACCGATAGGGCTGTGCAACAATGTCGGCTATGCTGAAATAGTTGGCCACTTCGCTATCGGGGATAAAGCTCGATCTTAATTCCACAAAATCTTCTATCTTCAATCTGTACAATGATTTGAGATAAGGTTGCGGATTTTCGTAAAATTCGCCTGCAACAATTAGCTGCACATTGAGTTTTCGCAATCGCTCATCGGCAAATGCTTCGAGCAACAAATCGAGCCCTTTGTACTGACGTATAAACCCGAAAAACAAAATATAGTTCACATCGGCTGCGAGTTCGAGTTTTTCGGCTGCTTCGTGTTTGCTTTTTTCGGGTCCATAATGGTCGTAAATAGGGTGTGGCGACACAGATATTGGTTTCGATGTACTGTCGAAATGACGAACATCGTCTCTAACCGACTCAGCCATTGTTACAAATCCATCCATTGCATTTACAAAATACTTTGGGAAAAGTTTGTCGAGAATGGTAGGCTCGTGTGGTATCATGTTATGAACCAATGCAATGCATTTTGCGCCCGATTTACGAGCAATGCGTGCTATGGTGCCAAAGCACGGAGCCATAAATGCCATCCAATAGCAAAATATAATTTTGTCGGCTTTTTTACGGCGCAACTCAGCACCCACTTTTAGCCAATTGAATGGCGAAATGGAATGAATGGCGCGCTTACAAACGATGTCGGTTGGCGCAGGCTCTTCCGAGAGTTGTGTTTTGCCAGGAAACAAAAATGCTGGATATTGCAACTTAAAAGTGTATATTTCAACATCATGTCCTTGCGCAATATACTCGCGTGCTAGTCGTTCGTTGTATGCTGCTAGTCCACCACGATAGGGGTAGGCTGTGCCAACAATAATTATCTTCATATTGTGTATTGATTTTTTTTGCAAAAATGATAAAAAACGAATGCGAAATGCGACATGTTTTGCATGTTTATTTTCGCAAATTTGGCTTTTGCATGTTTTTTTTGATTGACAGCCTGATACCAATGTACAAAAATACAAAAATTTTTTGGTGCTTTTTGCATCGCGGCTATTAACATTGCAATAATATATACAACATACGGCTACTGTTTTATTAAAACTAGCATAAAAAAACACAAATCGGAAACTTTTTTTTCAAATTATTTTAATAGTTGACAAAAAATAGCTTAATTTGTAGTCTGATAGTAAAAACACAATAAAATTATATAGGAAATGAAAAACGTTTTGAAATACTTAGGTCCTATCCTCGTTTTGATAGGTGTAATCATTCTTGCATTGTATTTCTTTGGTGTTGGAAACTCAAACACTTATTTGGCTAGTGCAGGTATCATTATGCTTATTGGTGTTGTTTCGCATATTTTGCTTAACAAATATGTTAGCTAATAGCAACTAAGGCCAATCGCTAAAAAAATCCATCATTCAAAATTGAGTGATGGATTTTTTTTGTAACTATATGGCCCCCAACTCCCCCTTCAGGGGGTCGGGGGGGCTGTAAAATGAAAAATTATCCTACAATTTTCTTGAAAAGATTTTTCATATTTACTGCCTCGTCAATAATTTTATTCAGGTTGGCAATTGCAACACGTTCTTGCAACATACTGTCGCGGTGGCGAATGGTAACGCAATTGTCTTCCATTGTTTGGTGGTCCACAGTAACACAGAATGGCGTTCCTACTGCATCTTGTCGGCGATAGCGTTTGCCAATCGAGTCTTTCTCGTCGTAGTTACATTTAAAATCAAATTTCAACTCGTTGATAATTTCGCGCGCTTTTTCGGGCAGTCCATCTTTTTTTATCAATGGCATTACACAAACTTTTACAGGCGCAAGGGTAGGAGGTAAGCCCAACACAACGCGTGTTTCGCCATTTTCGAGCACTTCTTCTTTGTACGACGATGCCATAATCGATAGGAAAGTACGGTCCAAACCTATGGATGTTTCAACCACATAAGGTACATATGATTGGTTGATTTCGGGGTCGAAATACTTAATGTTTTTGCCCGAGTATTTTTCGTGACTGCTCAAGTCGAAATCGGTACGCGAGTGTATACCTTCAACTTCTTTAAACCCAAAAGGCATTTCGAACTCAATATCGGTGGCAGCATTGGCATAATGCGCCAATTTATCATGGTCGTGATAGCGATATTTGTGGTCGCCCAAGCCTAAAGCTTTGTGCCAGCGCAAGCGGAATTCCTTCCAGTGCTCAAACCATTTCATCTCTTCGCCCGGACGAACAAAAAATTGCATTTCCATTTGTTCGAATTCGCGCATGCGGAAAATAAACTGACGTGCTACAATTTCGTTACGGAAAGCTTTTCCTATTTGTGCAATACCAAAAGGAATTTTCATACGACCTGTTTTTTGCACATTCAAAAAGTTTACAAAAATACCTTGTGCCGTTTCGGGACGCAAGTAAATTTTCATTGCGCCATCGGATGTCGAGCCCATTTCGGTCGAGAACATAAGGTTGAACTGACGAACATCGGTCCAATTGCGTGTGCCACTTATGGGGCAAACCACTTCGTAATCTTCAATAATGGCTTTCAGTTCGGCAAGGTTCGAGTCGTTGAGCGCTTGCACAAAACGAGCGTGAATCTCGTTGCGTTTGGCTTGGTTTTCGAGCACTCGTTCGTTGGTGTTGCGAAAAACCTCAGCATCAAAGCTTTCGCCAAAACGTTTGGCTGCTTTTTCAACTTCTTTGTTTATTTTATCGTCGTGTTTTGCCAAAAGTTCTTCGATAAGTACGTCGGCGCGATAGCGTTTTTTGCTGTCTTTGTTGTCAATCAATGGGTCGTTAAAGGCGTCAACGTGTCCCGATGCTTTCCATGTTGTGGGGTGCATAAAGATGGCCGAGTCGAGACCCACCACATTTTCGTTGAGCAATACCATACTGTCCCACCAGTATTTTTTGATATTGTTTTTTAATTCAACACCATTTTGTCCATAATCGTACACAGCCCCTAAACCGTCGTAAATTTCGCTCGAAGGGAACACAAAGCCGTACTCCTTGCAATGTGCAATCAGTTTTTTAAATACATCCTCTTGTGAAGCCATAATAGTTTTTTAATAATTGCCTGCCATCTATTTTTTGGTAGGCATAGTTTTATGTTATTGTTTTATTTTTTTCTTAATGTCTTTTTTTTTCGGTTGCGAATAATGCTGTGTTTTTTAGTATTTTATTCATAAAAAATGAATCGAAATAAACCATACATAAAGCTGTTGAAAAAGAACTGCAAAGTTACTCAATTTTTTCGTATTTTTTTTATAACTTTGCCCGATGTTGAACATTGTAGGCAAAATTAGTTCAAAAATTTATTACTAAGCAAATTGTTTGTGCCTATGGGCGCATTTTTTTGTGTAAATCCGACTAAAAAGCTTTTGTGGCATTTGTTCGATTTTGAGTTGTGTTATTGCATTTTGTAATGGATAGCAGGGCATTTTTTTGTTTGAAAAAATATAAGATTTAAGTTAATATGGCAAGTGACGAGGAAATTTTCGACGACGAGATAGTAGACAATGATGAGCAGCCGGAGGTGGAGGCTTTTGAGCAAGTTGAACTTCCGGCCGAAAAGCAGAGCAATTACAAAGTTCCAAAAATATCGGATGATGCGGTGAAACATCATCTGTCGGGCATGTATCAAAGTTGGTTTTTGGATTACGCCTCCTATGTTATTTTGGAGCGTGCTGTACCCGATATTTACGACGGTTTGAAGCCTGTGCAACGCCGTATTTTGCACTCGATGAAACGCCTCGACGATGGACGCTACAACAAAGTGGCCAATATTGTGGGTCACACCATGCAGTTTCACCCGCATGGCGATGCTTCGATTGGCGATGCTTTGGTGCAATTGGGACAAAAAGATTTGCTCATCGATTGTCAAGGTAACTGGGGCAATATACTCACCGGCGATGGTGCTGCTGCACCGCGTTACATTGAGGCGCGACTCACTAAGTTTGCACTCGAAACGGTGTTCAATCCCAAAACTACCGAGTGGCGCTCGTCATACGATGGTCGTAACAAAGAGCCTATTGCATTGCCCGTAAAGTTTCCGTTGCTTTTGGCGCAAGGTGTCGAGGGTATTGCTGTGGGCCTTAATTCCAAGATTTTACCGCACAATTTCAACGAGCTTTGCGATGCTTGTATAGCGCATTTGCGCAACGAGACATTTATGCTTTTCCCCGATTTTCAGACCGGTGGTTCGATTGATGTGTCGAAATACAATGATGGCGAACGTGGCGGAGCGGTAAAAATACGTGCGAAAATTGTAAAGGTAGACAATAAAACGCTTGCAATTACCGAAATACCTTTTGGAACAAATACTTCGAAACTGATTGATTCGATTATTAAAGCGAATGAAAAAGGTAAGATAAAAATTAAAAAAGTGGACGACAATACTTCGCAAAATGTCGAAATATTGGTGCACTTGCAACCAGGCTCTTCGTCCGACAAAACCATCGATGCACTATATGCTTTTACCGATTGCGAGTTGAGCATTTCGCCCAACTGTTGCGTAATTCACAACGACAAACCGCGTTTTATGAACGTGAGCGAGATGTTGCGCGTGAGTTGCGATCATACGCGCGATTTGCTTAAAATGGAACTCGACATACAACGTGCCGAATTGCTCGAACAATTGTTTTTTACTTCGCTCGAAAAGATATTTATCGAAAATAGAATTTATAAAGATAAAGGATTTGAAGAAAGCAGTTCGCAAGACGAGGTTGTGATGCATATCGACGGTCGTTTGGAACCTTTTAAACCTGATTTTATTCGTGAAGTTGTGCGCGAAGATATTCTGAAGCTTCTCGAAATTAAAATGATGCGCATTACGCGTTTCGATTCGAACAAGGCCAACGATAGCTTAATTGCGTTGCAAAAACGCATTAACGAAGTTGATTATCAGTTGGCAAACTTGACTGAATATACCATTTTTTGGTTCGAAAATCTCAAGTCGAAATATGGAGGCGCTTTTCCGCGTCGCACCGAAATACGCAATTTCGAAACCATTGTGGCATCCAAAGTTGTTGAAGCCAACGAAAAATTGTATGTAAATTACGACGAAGGATTTATTGGTACATCGCTACGCAAAGATGAATTTGTGTGTAACTGTTCTGATATCGACGATATTATCATTTTCTTTAAAGATGGGAAATATAAGATTGTGAAGGTGGTTGATAAACTTTTTGTTGGGAAAAACATATTGCATCTCGATGTTTTCAAGAAAAACGATAAGCGCACGGTGTACAACATTGTGTATCGCGATGGCAAAGCTGGCCCCTATTATATCAAACGTTTTGCAGTAAATGGCATCACGCGCGACAAAGAGTACGACATGACACAGGGAACTGCGGGTTCGAAAATTATGTATTTCACTGTCAACCCCAATGGCGAGGCCGAAGTGATAAAGGTAACGCTAAAACCCAAGCCACGTTTGTTCAAAATGGTTTTCGAAAAAGATTTTAGCGATATTGCCATCAAAGGCCGTCAGTCGCAAGGCAATATCCTGACGAAGAATGAGGTGCAAAAAATTGCTTTGAAACAAAAAGGAGGCTCGACACTTGGTGGTCGCGAGGTTTGGTTCGATCGCGACGTGCTTAGGTTGAACTACGACAATAGAGGCGAATATTTGGGCGAGTTTCATAGCGACGATTTAATTTTGGTTGTGTCGTCGAAAGGGAATTATTATACTTCGAGCTTCGAGCTTACAAATCATTATGATAAAGATATTATGATTATCGAAAAGTTCGACCCCGAAAAAGTGTGGTCGGTAGCACTATTCGATGCCGATCAGAATTTTTATTATCTCAAGCGTTTTCAGTTCGAATCGAGCAATAAGTCGCAAAGTTTTATTGGCGACAATGCAGCTTCGCGCTTGGTATTGATGTCGGATGCCGATTATCCTCGTTTCGAGTTGGTGTTTGGTGGAGGCGATGCCTATCGCGAAGCACTCGAAATTGATGCCGACGAATTTATTGGCGTTAAAAGCTTTAAGGCAAAAGGAAAGCGCTTGTCGACCTACGAAATCGAACGTATCAACGAGCTCGAACCTACACGCTTTAAGCCTGTTGCAGCACCCACCGACGATGCGAACATGGATGATGAACAAGCCGACGGCAATAGCGAGGGCGAATTAACTGAGGCGCCTCCCGTGCCCAACGATGATGATGTGAAAGCAACAGATAGTTTAACAGATAGCGCAACAGT
>CAZEVV010000133.1:0-8595 GCA_964515675.1 uncultured Paludibacter sp.
AAAAAAACCGAACTACTTTAAAAGTAATTCGGCTTTTGCTCTCCCTCTTGGACTTGAACCAAGGACCCTCTGATTAACAGTCAGATGCTCTAACCGACTGAGCTAAGGAAGAATTTTTATGCGCTTTTTTTATCAAAAGCGTTGCAAAAATAGTGCTTATTTCTGAAATATGCAATATCTTTGTAAAGAATTTTAAATAAAAAAACATGAAAAGAATACTCGGAATGGGCAATGCCTTGACAGACATTTTATTACAAGTAGATAGCGATGATGTATTACAACAATTATCGTTACCCAAAGGTAGCATGCAATTGGTAGATGAACAAAAAAGCAAAGCACTGAATACTATTTTTGCTGACAAAAATAAAATAATGGCTACTGGTGGTTCGGCATCGAATACCATTAATGGCATTACGCGCCTGGGAGGCGATGCGGGCTTTGTGGGAAAAATTGCCGACGATTTTATTGGGAATTTTTTTTTGAATGACAGTATCAACAATAAAGTAAAACCGCATTTTATTTATAGCACTACACCTTCGGGACAATGCACTGTACTTGTTTCGCCCGATGGTGAGCGTACTATGTCGACTTACTTGGGTGCTGCTTGCGAATTGGGTGCCGACGAACTCAATAGCGATATGTTTGCGGGTTATGATATTTTCCATATCGAAGGTTATTTGGTACAAAACCACGACTTAATACGCAAGGCTGTTGTGCTTGCTAAAGAAAATGGCTTAAAAGTTTCAATCGACTTGGCTAGCTACAATGTTGTAGAGGCCAACTTGGACTTTTTACAAGAAATTGTTGCAAAATATGTTGACATTGTTTTTGCTAACGAAGAAGAGGCACGCGCATTTAGCAATGCCGAACCCGAACAAGCACTTGATATGATAGCCCAAATGTGCGAAATAGCTGTTGTGAAAGTAGGTAAAGATGGTTCGTTTGTGAAAAGTGGCGACGAGAAACATTTCATTCAGCCCCGACTTTCGAATTGTATCGACACTACAGGCGCTGGCGATTTGTATGCCGCAGGCTTCTTGTTTGGACTTGCCACTGGCATGTCGCTCGACAAATGTGGTGCCTTAGGTGCATACGTTTCGGGCAATGTTGTGGAGGTTATTGGTGCAAAAATGAACGACAGCACTTGGATGGATATCAATAATTTTGCTTGCGAATTAAGCAAAAATTAATTGAGAAACTAAAAAAAATGCAATTGATATACAATCAATTACTGTGTAAACAAATGTCCGACGAAAATTCGTTTTTCGCCGGACATTTGCCGCAAATTTATTTCAAAAAAACAATAAAATTTAATGCCAACAATCAAAAATTATATTGCCATAGTATTTGCGATGATATTTTGGTCGGTTTCATTTATTTGGACTCGCATTGCGATTGACTCATTTCAACCAGTTACACTCATTAGCCTGCGATTACTCATCGCATCGGTTTTGCTTTTTATTGTAATAGCCAGTGCACGTAAACTACAAAAAATCAGGTGGGCCGACCTAAAATGGTTTGTTCTATTGGCTTTTTTTGAGCCATACCTCTATTATATGGGCGAAACTTATGGGCTCACAATGGTGGAGTCGACATTGGCATCGGTTATTGTTTCGACCATACCATTGTTTGCTCCCATTTTGGCATTTTTTGTTTTGAAAGAACGTATTTCGATGGCCAATATTTTAGGCATTTTCGTTTCGCTCGGAGGTGTTGTGTTGGTTATTTATGAACCAAATGGAGGTTTCAGCGCCAACCCTCTTGGAGTAACATTATTGTTTTTGGCTGTTTTTGCTGCCATTTGCTATTCGGCCATATTACGCAAAATATCAAGCCATTACAAAACAATAAACATCATTTTTTATCAAAGTGTTATTGGATTATTTTTCTTTATACCTACATTTTTTGTTACCGACTTTGGCTCTTTACAACAAATAGTTATTACACGCAATGCGATTGTATCGTTGCTTATGCTATCGGTTTTTGCCTCGGTTATTGCGTTTGTACTTTTTGCTGATGTGGTACGAAAAATTGGAGTTGCACGCTCGAATGTATTCGTAAATTTAATTCCTGTTTTCACAGCTATCTTTGCAAAAATATTCCTTAACGAGGACTTAAATTGGCCCAAAGCCATTGGTATAGTAGTGGTTGTAGCCGGATTGTTTGTAAGTCAGTTTGCTGGCACAAAACTCAAACAAATTAAAGGAACTCAATATTAATTATTTTTATTTGAAGAATTTGAGGGATTTGAAAGATTTGAAGGATTTGAAGGATTTGAAGATCAAAGAATTTGTTCCGAATTCTATGTGATTGAAGATTGAAGAGCATTATATCGGAATGCGCAAATGTTGATAGTTGCTGACTGAGCGTAGTCGAAGTCTTAATCAACGGCGAAGAAATTACGGTCGCTGAGCGAAGTCGAAGCGGGCGAAGAATAATTGAAAAATTTGAACGATTTGAACGATTTGAAGATTAAAGAATTTGTTCCGAGAGCTATCGGTTTTTTGTTTTGAAATTGTAATTAATACACTGATAATGACTAAAAATAAAAAGTTTTTCTTGAAACGAAGTTTTCGTATTGTTGCATTTTGGGTAATCGTATCATTATTTGCATTAAGTGTTTTTGCTCTAATTGCGACTAACCATATTATTGTGAAAGATGCCGTAAACAAGACATTTTCAAATGCTTACGACATCGACCACAATGCTGTTGGATTGCTTTTAGGGACGTCAAAAAACTTAAAAAACAATTTGCCAAATCAATATTTCCAACACCGAATTGCCGCTGCTGTTGCACTTTTTAAAGCAGGTAAAATTAACGCAATTGTGATAAGTGGGGATAACAGCCGCGTGAATTATAACGAGCCTTTGGATATGAAAAACGAATTGCTGCGACACGGCATTCCTTCGGAAAAAATTTACTTAGATTATGCCGGTTTTAGAACATTTGATTCGGTTGTTCGAATGAAAGAAATTTTTGGACAAACAAAATTTACGATAATTTCGCAAAAATTTCACAACGAGCGGGCATTATTCATTGCTCAAAAAACTGGCTTAGAGTGCATTGCTTACAACGCACAGGATGTAACCGCACATAATGGTTTGAAAACTAAAATTAGGGAGCGATTTGCTAGGGTTAAAGTATTTGTCGACTTCGTTTTTAATATCAAACCAAAATATCTGGGCGAAAAAATCATTATTGCCAACACGAATGATACAAAAAGCGACTCCCACTAATCCTCAATAGCCTCTTTTACCAACTTAAAAGCCTTTTCGAGATTGAGCATTTCGGTTGACATAAACTGATAAAATTCGGGCCAATGTTGTCGGCGATGTATGTCGACACCCATCTTTTTGGTGTAAATCCGACAAACTTCGGTACCACATTCGCGTACATAAGCAAAATCCCAAATCAATCCAAATTCAAAATATTGCTCTATAAGCACTTTGTTAGTCTCAAATTTTTCGTACAACTCAAAACGTTTGTCGGCATTCGAATGATTAATTTCGAGAATAACATAAGCCGCATCTCGTGTAGCATCAAATTTCAACTCTACACCTTTCATTTTGGTATTGTACAATAAAAACTTGCTTTTACGCCCTGCAAAAGTGGGTAGCTCGGCACAATATGCACCGAAACCCTCCCAAAATTCTTTTTTTAATAATCTTAATTCTTCTTTGCTATACATTCGGAAATTTTAAAGCCATTTTTTGCGGCGGAAATAAATAAGTACCGATATCGACGACACCAACATGAGTCCGATGGAGAATATATAACCTAATTTCCAATCGAGTTCGGGCATGAATTTAAAATTCATACCATAAATACTAGCAATAAGTGTTGGTGGCATAAAAATTACCGAAACAACTGTAAATATTTTGATAATCTTATTTTGTTGAATATTAATCAAACCCAAAAAAGTATCTTGTAAATAATCCAAACGGTCGAAACCAAAGCGAATATATTCGAATAGCGAATTGATATCTTTGATTACCATCGACAAACGTGGAATAAGATCGGATGGGAAGAACGGACATTTAAGCAGATTCGACACAACACGCTGTTTATCAAGTATATTTTGTCGTATGATCATTACCTTTTCTTGCATATCTTTTATTCGAATAAGAATATTCTGACTCAAATCATCATCTGTATTCATATTCTTACTCAGCGCAGTAATTTGGTCGGTAACGTCCTCAATCATATCGGCATCGTATTCAACACGGGTTTCGAGCAACGACACAAGCACATGATAACCAGTAGGAAAATTGCTCGAATTGGCAAAAAGTTTCTTGATAGTTTCGTTGAACGATTTCAATTCGGTATCGCGCACCGACACAAGAATATTATTTTTGAGTATAAACGAAACTGGTTCTGATGTATAATTATCTTGCAAAAAAATGGAGTTAGCCACAATGCTATCATCGGTTTGCATATAGCGCGAACTCATCTCAATTTCTTCCATTTCTTCATCTTCTTGAATGTATATTTTCAGAAATTGTTCAAGTTCATTTTCAATTTCTTCTGATACATCATTCAAATCGATCCATATTAAATCCTTGATATTTACTTTTTTAAGTGTATCAATCGATTTCGATATTTTGAGTTTTCCATTTTCGTGGTAAAACAATCTTAATTCTGACATGACTATTCACTCCTTTCTTGATTTTAGCATCGGCATAGCAACTCATCACGAGCTACCGTATTTTTTTGTTACCGACGGTAATTATTTGAATACTTACTTTTTAAAACTCTAAAATCATGTGTTACAAAACAACACATTGAGTGCAAAACATTATTATTTGGCAAGCGCTTTCTCAACTCTATTCGTCAGGTCAATAAAACCTGCAATGTCGAGTTGTTCGGGTCGTTTATCGAAAAGTGAGTCGGCAAACATAGCATTATCCTTTTCGACCAACGGGCGTAGCGAATTGCGCAAAGTTTTGCGTCGCTGATTGAAGGCTGTTTTCACCACAGTTTTGAATAGTTTTTCGTCGCATCCAAGCGAGTTCACACCATTGCGCGTGAGGCGAATAACAGCCGATTTGACCTTGGGTGGAGGGTCGAACACATGTTCGTGAACAGTAAAAAGATAATCGATACTATAAAATGCCTGCATAAGTACCGACAAAATTCCGTAGGTTTTATTGCCATGCTTGGCGGCCATACGTTCGGCTACTTCTTTTTGTATCATGCCCACAAGACATGGAATACGGTCGCGATTTTCGAGCATTTTAAAAAATATCTGACTCGAAATATTGTACGGAAAATTGCCAATGATACAAAATTTATCATCGAAAATATCGGCCAAATCCATTTTGAGGAAGTCGGCTTCTATCACTTTTAAATTGGGGTAATGTTCGTTGAGGTACTTTACCGATTCGCCATCCAGCTCAACAGCTGTGAGGTTTACGTTTTTATCGGTAAGTAAATATTGGGTGAGCACACCCATGCCTGGACCAATTTCGAGCACATCAGTCACACTGTCGAGCGCTAGGCTCGCAGCAATACGACGTGCAACTTCCTGATCGCGCAAGAAGTGCTGTCCCAAGTATTTTTTGGCGCGTACTTGTGTCATATTTCTGATGATAATCGTCGGGCATATTCGTTATTAAAAATATTATTTAAGCAAAAACAATGAATGCTTACACTAGCAATATACAATTGTTAAAACAACACAAATACAAGCAACAATCTATCTGCTTATAATGCAAGTTGCAGCTTTAATTATATCTTTGCATTGCTTTCGGGCACAAAAGTACAATATTTTACTCAACAATCCTAATAAAAGCGGTTTTTTAGCTAATAAAAAACCATAACTTGAAGTCGTATGCGGAAACTTTTAGTTTTAACTGGCAAAAAAATTACTTCTATAATCGATTTTTTTTATCCTTTGGTAAAAAATCGCGTTTCGTTACAACTGTTTAGATATGGTGCTACCGGTGGTGCAAATGTGGCATTCGACCTACTGCTTTATTTTATATTTTACAATTTTGTACTTAAACACCAAATGCTGCATCTTGGCTTTGTTACGCTAAGTGCACACGTTGCTGCTTTGGCCATTGTATTCCCAATTTCGTTTACTACAGGATTTTTATTACAAAAATATGTTACTTTTAGCGCTTCCATATTACGTGGCAAACAGCAAGTTATTCGCTATTTTATGGTAGTAATGCTCAACTTACTGCTAAACTATCTCGGGCTTAAACTTTTTGTTGATTTATTGGGTTTTTACCCCACCCCATCAAAAATGATAATAACAGCCATAGCGACACTGGTGAGCTATTTTTCGCAAAAGAAATTCACTTTCAAAATTTCAAATTAGAATACAATTTCCGAATTATATCCTTTATATGGAATCGATAAAAACAATATTTAAAATTGGCAAAGGCCCTTCGAGTAGTCATACTATGGGTCCTAAAAAAGCGGCTGCCGAATTTCGAGCAACTTACCCCAATGCAGAGAGTTTTGTGGCTACTTTGTATGGCAGTTTGGCAGCAACAGGCAAAGGACATTTTAGCGACACTGCCATAATCGAAGCTTTGCAACCGCATGCCGTTCAATTTATATGGCAACCCAACATTATACTTGATTTACATACCAATGCCATGAAATTTGAAGCCTATGATGATGCTAAGGCTTTGTTAGGTTCGAAAATATATTATAGTGTTGGTGGAGGAAAAATTGTTGATGAAAACAGTATTGCAAACGATGAGTTGATTTACGAACACAATAATTTGACCGACATTTTAGAATGGGTCGAAAAACGAGGTAAAACATATTGGGAATACGTTGCCGAACGCGAAACGAGCGATTTGTGGGATTATTTGAATGAAGTTTGGAAGGCTATGCAAAATTCGGTAGTTGAAGGCTTGGAGAATGAAGGAGTATTGCCGGGCGGACTGAACCTTCGCCGTAAAGCGCAGTCATATCGAATTAAGGCAATGAGCTACAAAGAGAGTTTGCGTAACCGTTGTCTCATAATGTCGTATGCCTTAGCTGTTTCGGAGCAAAATGCTAGCGGTGGAACTGTTGTTACGGCACCTACATGTGGCGCAGCTGGTGTGTTACCTGCTGTGTTGTATCATTTACATAAGTTTCACGAATTTAGCGATAAAAATATTTTGAGAGCATTGGCAACCGCAGGACTTTTTGGAAATGTTATCAAACGCAATGCCTCAATATCGGGTGCCGAAGTTGGATGTCAGGGCGAAGTTGGTTCGGCTTGTGCAATGGCGGCGGCTGCAGCAAACCAAGTTTTTGGTGGCTCGCCTCAGCAAATTGAATATGCAGCCGAAATGGGACTCGAGCATCACCTCGGACTCACCTGCGACCCTGTGTGCGGATTGGTACAAATACCTTGCATCGAACGAAATTCGTTTGCAGCATTACGCGCTTTAGATGCAAATTTGGCATCGATGCTATCGGATGGCAAACACATCATTAGTTTCGACAAAGTAGTTGAAACAATGCGCCTTACGGGCAACGACATCCCTAGTTTGTACAAAGAAACTGCCGAAGGTGGATTGGCAAAGGTTGGCCGACCAAATACCGACATGTGTTAGTATATTGATTGTGAGACGCATTAAAAAACCCCGATTAAATACTAATCGGGGTTTTTTAATTTAAACTTTGCACGAAATACATATTCTCGTGCAAACATTATTTATACATACGAGCTTGCACTTCTTTTATTTCGTCAGAAGTCAAATAATCATCATAATCCATTTGTTTGTCGATAATTCCGCTTGGCGTTAGTTCGATGATACGATTACATACAGTACGAATAAACTCACGGTCGTGCGACGACAACAACACATTGCCTTTAAATGCTGTTAATGTGTTATTAAAAGCCTGAATCGACTCCAAGTCCAAGTGATTGGTGGGCGAATCGAGTACCATAACATTGGCATTTTTGAGCATCATGCGCGAAATCATACAGCGCATTTTTTCGCCTCCCGACAAAACGCTTGCTTTTTTGTAAATCTCTTCGCCCGAGAAAAGCATTTTGCCCAAATAGCCACGAATAAACGATTCGGTTGTATCGCTCGAAAACTGACCTAGCCAATCAACCAAGTTCAAATCGGTATTAAAAAAGTCGGAATTATCCATAGGCAAATAAGCATGCGTGATGGTAACACCCCAATTATACGAACCTTCGTAATTGTCGTCGTGTCCGTTAATTATTTCGAAAAATGCAGTCATAGCGCGTGGGTCTTTCGACACGAAAGCTATTTTATCGTTTTTCTCAACATTAAAATTCACATCTTTGAAAAGCACAGTGCCATCGTCCAAAGTTTTGCCTAAACCAGCAATTTCGAGCACCATATTGCCTGGCTCGCGTTCGGGCGTGAAAATAATGCCTGGATATTTGCGTGTCGAAGGTTGAATTTCGTCAACATTGAGTTTTTCGAGCATTTTTTTACGACTCGTTGCTTGTTTCGATTTTGCAACATTGGCACTAAAGCGGCGAATAAACTCTTCCAACTCTTTACGCTTTTCTTCAGCTTTTTTGTTTTGCATTTGTTGCTGACGCAAAGCAAGTTGACTCGACTCGTACCAGAATGAATAGTTACCCGAGAAAAGTTGTACTT
>CAZEVV010000134.1:0-8536 GCA_964515675.1 uncultured Paludibacter sp.
AATTTATATGCTTTTTGACAGTTTAAAAAGTGTAGAAATGTTGCTTTAGAAACAGACTTGTGCCATTAACACAAAAACGTCCCAAAAACACAATGTGCTTTTGGGGCGTTTGTTGCAACGAAAAAAAATGCTTGTTTATTTCATTATTTCCATTTGTTGGCGAACCGATTCTTCGTGAATGGCTACCAACACTGTTTTCATGAATTCGGCATCCATGTCGAGTTGCTGGGCTTGCGAAATGCGGTTTTGCAAAATTTCGTCGTAGCGTTGTGCTTGCAACACAGGCATGTTGTGCTCTTTTTTGTAAGTGCCAATTTCGCGTGATACTCGCATGCGACGAGCCAAAAGTTCCAACAAGCTATTGTCCAACTCGTCAATTTGGCGGCGCAATGCTGTAAGGCTTTCGGTAGTTTGTGTAATGTCGCGTATCACCAAAGTGTTTAGAATGAAGTCGAGCACTTCGGGGGTTACTTGTTGTGCGGCATCGCTCCATGCTTTGTCGGGGTTGCAGTGCGACTCCACAATAAGTCCGTCGAAGTTCAAGTCCATGGCTTGCTGACTGATAGAGGCTATCAATTCGCGTTTTCCGCCAATATGGCTTGGGTCGCAAATAATGGGCAAGTTAGGTATTTGACGGTGCAACTCGATAGGAATGTGCCATTGTGGCAAGTTGCGGTAAATCTTTTTGTCGAACGAGCTGAAACCACGGTGGATGGCTCCGATGCGGCGAATACCAGCATTGTAAATGCGTTGAATGGCGCCAATCCACAAGTCGAGGTCGGGATTTACCGGGTTTTTAATCAACACAGGTATGTCCATTCCTTCGAGCGAGTCGGCAAGTTCTTGCATAGCAAATGGGTTGGCCGATGTGCGTGCACCAATCCAAAGAATGTCGACATCGTGTGCCAAAGCTTCGCGTACGTGCTGTGCAGTAGCTACTTCAACGGTGGTGTACATGCCCAATTCGGCTTTTACGCGTTTGAGCCATACCAAGCCTTCGGTGCCTACGCCTTCGAAACCACCTGGTTTGGTGCGTGGTTTCCAAATGCCTGCACGAAAGATTTTTACACCACGTGCTGCAAGGCTACGTGCTGTTTCCATTACCTGCTCTTCTGTTTCGGCACTACATGGGCCAGCAATTATGAGCGGACGTTTTGCGTCGACTCCGGGTAGTAAAATTGATTCTAATTCCATATTTTTTGTTTTTATATATTTCTTGTTTTTAAATCGTAAATCGTAAATGGGTAAATCGTAAATTAATTTTTGATTCTCCCCAATGCCTCACCCAATTGCTCCTCGGTGGCACAAAGCGAAATGCGTACATAGCGTTTGCCTTTGTCGCCGAAAATAAAGCCTGGCGTGATGAAAACGTTTTTATTGTACAAAATGTTGTCGGCCAATTCGCCTGAGTCAGCATAAGTGTCGGGTATTTTTGCCCACACAAACATGCCTACTTGTTGTTGGTCGTATTGGCAATGAATGGCGTCCATTATTTCGAATGCCAGTTTGCGACGCTGTGCGTAAGTTTCGTTCATTTCGTTGTGCCATGCGTCGGTGTTTTCGAGTGCTTTGGCAGCGGCCACCATTATGGGGCGATACATGCCCGAGTCGACATTCGACTTTACTTTGAGTATCCATTGCACAAAAGTAGCATTGGCTGCCAACATGGCCACACGCCAACCTGCCATATTGTGCGATTTACTCATCGAGTTCATTTCAATGGCTATGTCTTTGGCACCTTCAACCGACAAAATACTTAATTTCTCGTTGTTGAGAATGAAGCTATACGGATTGTCATTGCAAATTACAATGCCGTGTTTTTTGCCAAAGGCAATGAGCTTTTCGAATAAAGCTACACTCGCATTGGCACCAGTGGGCATGTTGGGGTAATTTACCCACATGAGTTTCACCTTTGTGAGGTCGAGTTGCTCGAGGGCTTCGAAATTGGGTTCCCAATTGTTGTTTTCGTCGAGTTCGTAGCTTATGATATTGGCTTCGCACAATCTGCTGGCCGAAGTGTAGGTGGGGTAGCCTGGGTTGGGTACCAACACACTGTCGCCCGGATTTACAAATGCCATGGTGATATGCAAAATGCCCTCTTTCGAACCAATAAGCGGTTGAATTTCGGTATTGGCATCGAGCTTCACATTGTAATGTTTGAGGTACCAAGCAGCAAAAGCGTTGCGCAACTCAGGTATGCCGGTATAACTTTGGTATCCGTGCGTATTGGTTTTTGATGCTTCGGCAATTAATGCATCGATGGTGGCTTGCGATGGTGGCAAGTCGGGATTGCCAATGCCTAAATTGATAACGTTTTTTCCAGCTGCATTCATGGCAGCCACTTCGCGTAGCTTGGCCGAGAAGTAGTATTCCGAAACCGAATTTAAACGTTGTGCTGGTATAATTTCTTTCATTTGTTTTTTATATTGACCCCCTAACCCCTGCTTGTCCCGATTGCTATCGGGAGGGGAATAGAGAGGAACGTGTAATATTTTTATGCATTTACCCTTGGTTCCAAATTGTTTATTTTGGGCTATGAGTAATTTATCTGTTTCGTATTTATTAACTTGACTACTAATCCCTTCTTTAGTATTTTATTAGCAATTACCTAAGGGGGATTAAAGAGTTTTTGTTGAAATTTAATTTTTTAAATCGCAGGCGTTTTTGCCTCGGCATATTCACCCAATGTTTTCAATTCTTTTATCAATGGCTTAATGGCCACGAGCGATTGTTGATAGCGTTGATGGTCGGTGAATTTGAAGTCGACATAAAACTGATATTCCCACTCGCGACCAATAATGGGCAGCGATTGAATTTTTGTGAGGTTGATATCGTAAAACGAAAATACCGATAATACTTTCGAAAGACTTCCCTCGGCATGGGGCAATGTAAATACAATTGATGCTTTATTAATAGCTTCATCTTTTAGTACATCGTCGGCCACCCATTGCTCACCAAAAACTAGGAAACGCGTAAAGTTGTGTTTGTTGGTTTCGATGCCTTTAGCGAGTATTTCCAAACCGTAAATTTCGGCAGCGCGCTCGCTGCAAATGGCTGCCATGCCTTTGGTTTGTGATGCTGCAATGTCTCGGGCAGCAAGTGCCGTATCTTCGTGTTCAACTACTTTTATGTTGGGTAGCGTGTTGAGGTACTCTGTACATTGCATTAGAGCAATGGGATGCGACTGCACTTCTTTTATGTCGTGTATGCTTTGTCCGGGCAATGCAACCAAACAATGCGAAATACGTAATTTGTGCTCGCCCACCACGCTGTATTTGTATTCTTTAAGCAATTCGTAATTGGGCAATAAGCTTCCTGCTATCGTGTTTTCGATGGCCATAATGCCTACCACTGTTGGGTCGGCTTTTATTGTGTTGAAAATGTCACGAAACCGCACGCAAGGTATAATCTCAACCTCTTCGTTGGCAAAAAACTGCTCGGCTGCTATGCCGTGATAAGCTCCTAAACCGCCTTGTATAGCTACTCGTTTCATATTTTTATATTTTGCCCCCTAACCCCTGCTTGTCCCGATTGCTATCGGGAGGGGGATTGAGAGATGTTAGTTGTTTCTTAATTTCACATCCATAATTTCCTTGTTTAAATGATATGGATATTTTTATTGTATTTTTTGTTGCAGATGTTTGTTATATATGCAAAAAAAAATCCTACTCATCATTCTTGAGCAGGATTACATTTATGTTTATAAGTAAAAAACCATTTTAGTGTATTTACATATTTTATCCTGCTCTTACCGGCTAAAGTAGAAGTAAAAATAAAAGTATGTAAAAAATCGTGTCATAATTCTTTTCTTTTTTAATGTCGTTTTATACAACGGCACAAAAGTAATACAATTTTGATAAACAACAAACAAATTATCAAAAAAATGATAGAAAAAATTTCATTTTACTGCTTTGTTGTGCTTTGCAATGACATTGAATAAGAAAACCACATACTTTTCAGCATGTGGTTTTCTGTTCGAAAGCTTTATTTTCTTATGCTTAATCTCTGAATTTAGCTTTAATAAATTCACGATTCATGCGTGCAATGTGCGTAATCGAAACGTTTTTAGGACATTCGGCTTCGCAAGCACCTGTATTGCTACAGTTACCAAAACCAAGTTCGTCCATTTTAGCAACCATTGCTTTGGCGCGCGCAGCAGCTTCAACTCTACCTTGTGGTAAAAGTGCCAACTGACTCACTTTTGCGGCAACAAATAGCATGGCCGAACCATTTTTACAAGCAGCAGCACAAGCACCACAACCAATACACGAAGCAGCATCCATAGCTTCATCGGCATCGTCTTTGGGGATTGGAATTGCATTACCATCGGGCACACTACCTGTGTTTACCGATACATAACCACCTGCTTGAATAATTTTATCGTAAGCGCTGCGGTCAACCATCAAGTCTTTGATGATAGGGAAACCAGCCGAACGCCAAGGCTCAACAGTAATTGTTTCGCCATCTTTGTAGGTGCGCATGTGAAGCTGACAAGTCGTAATTTCACCATCGGGGCCGTGTGGGTGACCGTTGATGTACATGCTACACATACCGCAAATACCTTCGCGACAATCGTGGTCGAATGCTACTGGTTCTTTGCGCTCACGTATAAGTTGTTCGTTCAAAATATCCATCATTTCGAGGAACGAGCAGTCGGTCGAAATTTTGTCGAGTTTGTACGATTCAAATGCACCTTTGGCATTTGGACCAGCCTGACGCCAAACCTTAACTGTTATATTTATTGTTTTTTCCATTTGTTCTATAAATTATGCTTTGTAGTTGCGTTGTTGACGTTGAATGAATTCGTATACCAAAGGTTCTTTGAGCAATTCGGGGGCTACGCCATCGCCCATAAATTTCCAGCACGAAGCAAATGCAAATTCGTCGTCGTTACGAAGTGCTTCGCCTTCGGGTGTTTGGTATTCCTCGCGGAAGTGACCACCACACGATTCTTCGCGCATCAATGCATCGCGTGCCATCAAGTCGCCAATCTCAATAAAGTCAGCAACACGAAGTGCTTTTTCTAACTCGGTGTTGAGGTCGTCTTTTTTACCTGGTACAAAAACATCGCTCCAGAAAAGTTCGCGAATTTCTTGTATGCGTTTGATTGCATGCTCCAAGCCTGCTTTGTTGCGGCCCATGCCAACAAAATCCCACATTACCAAACCAAGTTCGCGGTGGATTGAGTCAACCGATCGTTTTCCTTGAATTTTCAATATGCGCTCAATTTTGTCGTTTACAGCTTTTTCGGCTTCGTCGAACTCAGGTAAATCAGTACTCATGCGAGGCACTTGAATTTGATCGGCCAAATAGTTTTGAATGGTGTATGGCAATACGAAATAACCATCAGCCAAACCTTGCATCAATGCCGAAGCACCTAAGCGGTTGGCGCCGTGGTCGGAGAAGTTGGCCTCACCAATACAGAACAAACCTTTGATGGATGTTTGTAGTTCATAATCAACCCAAACACCACCCATTGTGTAGTGAATTGCAGGGTATATCATCATTGGCGTAGCATACGGATTGTCGTCAACAATTTTTTCGTACATTTGGAAAAGGTTGCCGTAACGAGCACGGATTACATCTTCGCCGAATTTTTTGATAGCATCAGCAAAGTCCAAATATACAGCCAAACCAGTGTTTCCAACGCCAAATCCAGCATCGCAACGCTCTTTGGCAGCACGCGAAGCTACGTCGCGTGGTACAAGGTTACCAAAAGCTGGGTAACGACGCTCCAAGAAATAGTCGCGGTCGTCATCTTTCAAATCAGTTGGTTTCTTTTTGCCAGCACGAATGGCTTCTGCATCTTCTTTTTTCTTTGGTACCCAAATGCGGCCATCGTTACGCAACGACTCCGACATAAGTGTTAGTTTCGATTGGAAATCGCCATGCACAGGGATACAAGTAGGGTGAATTTGTGCATAAGCAGGGTTAGCGAAATAAGCTCCTTTTTTATACATTTGAATGGCTGCCGACGCATTCGAACCCATTGCATTGGTCGAAAGGAAGAAAGCATTACCATAACCACCCGAACCTACAACAACTGCATGAGCGAAGAAGCGCTCAATTTTACCTGTTACTAAGTTACGCGCAATAATACCACGTGCACGACCTTCGATAATAACAACATCGAGCATTTCGTAACGCGAGTATAATTTTACTTGACCAGCACCAATTTGGCGACTCAAAGCTGAGTAAGCGCCCAAAAGTAATTGTTGCCCTGTTTGTCCTTTGGCATAAAAAGTACGCGATACTTGCGCACCACCAAACGATCGATTGTCGAGCAAACCACCATATTCACGCGCAAAAGGCACACCTTGCGCTACACATTGGTCGATGATAGCGTTCGACACTTCGGCCATGCGATACACATTGGCTTCGCGTGCACGGTAGTCGCCCCCTTTGATTGTGTCATAAAATAAACGATACACCGAGTCGCCATCGTTTTTGTAGTTTTTGGCTGCATTGATACCCCCTTGTGCTGCAATAGAGTGTGCGCGACGAGGAGAGTCTTGAATACAGAAGCTTTTTACGTTAAATCCAAGCTCGGCCAACGACGCAGCTGCCGAAGCACCAGCCAAGCCAGTACCTACAACAATAATGTCCATGCGGCGTTTGTTCGAAGGATTTACTAGTTTTTGATGCGCTTTGTAGCTGCTCCATTTTTCAGCCAATGGGCCAGCAGGAATTTTTGCATCAATTGTATTATTATTTGCAGCCTTAGCTGCTTGTTCGTTATTAGCCATAATAAATTATTTTACGAAAATTTTGAGTTAAACAGCCCAGTTGGCTCCAAAGCCTAACAAGAAATACACAGGTATCGAAATGAACATTAACACGATAAGTGTTGCAACAATGTTTGAAATCATTTTTACACGTGGCAACCATGTTTTGTTGTTTAGCCCCAACGAGTGCAAAGCACTCCACACACCATGTGTAAGGTGTAACCACAATGCCACCAACCATACAATATATATAATAGAGTACACAGGTTGACTGAAAAGTTGATGAATCCAATAAGCGCCATTAGTGGCCATGCTAACATCAACATCTTTGCCGAGCAAATGCAATACTTCAACCAACTGCATTTTTGCCCAAAAATGATAAAGGTGCAATACCAAAAAGCCCAAAACAATAACACCAAGAATAAGCATGTTTTTCGATGCCCAACTTACGCCTTCTTGTTTTTTTGTTATGTCATAACGATCTTTTCCGCGTGCTTTCATGTTTTGGAAAGTCAATAAGATCGCATAAATAATATGCACAACAAAACCAATTGCTAATACATTTGTCGCAATAAGTGCATACCAGTTGGCGCCCAAAAAGGCACAGATGGCATTGTAAGCATCTTGCGAAATAAGTACAACAAAATTCATTGCGCCGTGAAATAATAAGAATAATACAAGGAATACTCCCGTAATACTCATAATGAGCTTACGCCCAATGGAGGAGTTGATTAACCACATAGATTTTTGTTTTAGTAAATAATTTTTTTGAATGATGTTAGTATGAATTTTTGATTTTTATGCAATAATACGATTTCTTTTTTAATTCTTTGCTATTTCAGTTTGAAACCTTCAAGAAATATGTTGCAAAAGTACTATATTCGCTTGAATGCACCAAACAATTAAAGAATTTTTTCCTTAATAAATTGCAATCATTTTTTATTGTGTTTTGTAGTATGTGCTTTAATGCAAAAAAATGGCTATTTCAATAATTTGCTTATTTGCTTTGATCTAGAGTTTTTATTTCAACGACCTTTATTTCTCAAATTGGAATAAATTAAGAAGAATATTAATTTCTAATTTATAAGTAGGATTTCTAAACGCGACGTGGCGCTGTGGCAAAGCCGCTAAGCTTACACCTAGCTGCCAAACATGCGGATTAAGAATTATTTTTTAAAAATAGTTTTCACAGAGATCAACTTGCTGTAGCCGATAACCAGTTTCATTTGTTATTGATGTGCAATATTAATGTCTAATATTGCTGTATAATATTTATGTACTTTAATATTGATGAAAAATTGTTGGCGTTTTTTGCCAGAGCGCATTGCTTCGAGAATAATCAAAAATTATGTTGGGCATTTTGTGCTGAATTATTGAAGTTGCGATAACCCAATAAAGCGCAAATTGTTTATTTTGTGTGAATTTTTATGCAGTATATTTTAATTGTTAGTATTCAGTGTTTTAACATTGTTGTGTTATGATAAATTGCTTTGTTTTTAATTAATTTATAGTTAATAAAAGTTATTGTGGAAATATTCTTAGATTTTTATGTAATATTTTAAAAAATTATGTGCTATATTTGTGTTCGAAAACGAAGAATTACGTTTTAAATGTCCATTTATAGGCATTTTTCGTTTTCAAAGAAATCTTTCAAAGCTTAATCGAAAATCTAAAATAGCGATTTTTATTTCGATTATTTGTTGTATTTCGCAACAATATTTCCATAATTTGTAAAAATAATTATTAATTCGATTGATAATTAGAGTCTGTCCATAAAGTGGCATATTTTCGCAAGCTGAAAAATCCGAAAT
>CAZEVV010000135.1:0-8519 GCA_964515675.1 uncultured Paludibacter sp.
TATAAATATTATGGCAAAAAAAGGATTAGACACTACTTTTCTTCATTACGGCATACGCAAAGAAGATATTGCGCTAATTGAAACGCTGTGTGCGCAACACGATTTGGATTTCGATTGGGTAAAGGAGGATTTGCTGCGCGAGTTTCACGAACGGAAAATTCGCCATCAGGAAATTGACGAAAAAGCTATTGAGAAAATTATTGATAAAGCATTACAGAAAATTAAATAATAAAGAGCCCTAGTGCTTAGCCCCTAATGGGGTACAATGCAAGTATTGATTATTGTAAAAATGTTTTTCATACTATACTGCGCTCTTCAAGTTCCCTATGGGGGATTTTAGGGGGCTAATTATCAAATAAACAACTATGCTGATAAAAAGAATAAAAGCTAAAAATTTCAAAACCTATCTGAATCTCGATTTGGATATATCGGTGGACAACGACCGCCCAATTATACTAATTGGTGGTGTAAATGGTGGCGGAAAAACGACGCTGTTCGAATCGATATATGGGGCATTGTATGGCTTGAAAATTTACAATGCTAAGCAATTCAATGAGTTGCTCAATGCTGGTGCATTGGGGCACGAGGACGAGAAAATTGTTCTCGAACTGCACTTCACTGGGCGTGTGCTCAACGAAGAGCAACAATATGTGCTCACGCGCACTTATGCACTCAATCCGTCGGGTCATCCGGTGGAAAGTGTAAAACTCAACATGAATGGCACCATTTTTCAGTATGGCACTGCGACGCCGCCAGCGCAACGTGCCGAACAAGAGGCACAACTCAATAAAATTATTAAAGCCAATCTGCCACAAGAATTGAGTCGTTACTTCCTATTCGATGCTATGGAAGCTGGCAGTTTGTTGAAGGAGGATCAGTTGAACCGCGTTATCAAAGAAAATATTGAAAACGTAATGGGTTTCAATAAATATATGCAGTTGGCAAAATCGTCCGAAAATCTTTATCAGGCAATGACCGCCCAGCGTTTACAAGTAGAAAACGAAAAAAAAGAATATCTTGATTTACTGGAACAGAAAAAGACAAAAGAGGCAGAATTAAACACTTTAAAGTTGCAGTTGCAGGATGCATTACAGTATTCGGTAGCAAACAAAGAGCTTTACGATAATTTGAAATCGGGTTTAAATCAGGAAACAACGATAAAAAATAAAATTGAACAAACAAAAAATCAGATAGAAACGATTCATAAAAAAGAAGATTTATTCCGCAACGAACTGAATAGTTTTGTGAGCGATTTCGAGATAAATGTTTGTTTGCCAAAACTTACCGAGGCTGTGAAAAGCGAAATAGCGCTAATTCTGAAATCGAAAGAAGAAAAGCTGCAACAAACCAACACCAATATTAGTGTGGAGCAAATAGAAGCAGTGAGTAAGGCTGTAATTAGGTTTCTCGAACAGAATAGACTGATTGAAAAAACCGTAACACTAAGCAGTATAGTGGATTATGTGGTGTCGGCAAATGCCAACACTTCGGTGGTCGACGAATACGATTTTCTCGATTATTCGGAGGTAAAAGCATTAGAAGATTTGATGAACCTAAAAGCATTTAATCAGTTCCCCGCATTGCAACAACAGCAGATAGATTTGAATTTAGGTATGACTCAAATTCCAGGATTGGAGCAGCAGATAGAACTAATGAAAGCACAAATTGCTGGTCGTGATTATGGTTTGCTAAAAGGATATGAGGAAAACGAGGCTGCCATAAAAAATGTGGAAACGCGTATTGCTGAATTGAATGCCGAAATAGCAAAAATTGCGAAGCGATTGCATGCTTATGATATTCAGATAAGTCAGGAGCCCGACCCCAAATACGATACACTTGGGCGGATGCGTGCTTTTTTCGAAGATATAGCCAATCAGTTACTAAAATCGAAGAAGCAGCAAATAGAGTTGAAAATGAAGCAGGATTTAAATATCAATCTCAGTGCTTACCGCGATGTAATTGATAGGGTTGAATTGTCGGAAAATCTATCCAATTTAACTTTCAAAATTTTTCACAAAGCAGGTAACGAAATTTACCTCAATCAGCTCAATACTGCTTCGAAACAGATTGTGGTTCAGGTGTTGTTAAAGTCGCTACACGAATTTGGCGATTACAATCCACCCGTAATGATTGACACTGTGATGGGCGTATTGGACGAAACAAGTCGCTCCACCATTATGGAAAATTATTTTCCTGAGCTTTCGCATCAAACAATTTTGCTCAGTTCCGATTCGGAGATTCGACCCAATAGCGATTTCGAAAAAATAGAACCTTTTGTGTCGAAAGCATTTACTTTACAACGCGATAGAGAAAAACAACATACAGCGGTTGTTACAGGTTATTTTGGTAAAACGATAAACAATTAATTTATGGGAACAATTAATTTTCAAGGTATAAGAGAAGCTGATGGCTTAAAAGAAATACTTTCGGATATTCGCATAAGTATTGAGCAACGAATAAATCTGATTAAGTATAACCAACAGAAACCTGTGATATTAAACGGTAATAAAATAATGAGAATTTGTTTGTTGGCAGGCCTATCTTGTGCCGACGAACGTAGTATGGACGAAGTTGAGGCAGTGCTGTTATCTAAAACAAGTAACCGTATTTTTGATTCGTTTTTTACAACGCATAATTTGAGTAATATTTACTCTGCGCTTTTTAAACTGAGGTACAGTAAATTATCGGTTGATTGGGATAACTTGAATACGAAAAGTAAAATATTTAATGCCGAAATGTTGCGTGGTAGAGCGTTGTTGCTCAACGATAATGTTTTAGACGAATGGTTACTAAATACCAATACTATTAGCGGAGCAACCAAAGGTGGGCGTATTCCATTTCTTAATTTAAATATTGGGATGTACGAAGATAGTATTGCGGCAGCTCTTAATTTGAACGGCAGAGACATTACCAATACACAAATTTTGGTTGCAGGAACTACAGGGTCAGGTAAGTCGAATTTACTCGCAGTTTTACTTAATCAAATAAGAACATTGTCTATCGAAAGCCGATTTCCAGTAAATTTCCTGCTTTTCGACTATAAAGGTGAGTTTTCCGACCCAGCAAACAACGCTTGGTTGAGCTTGTTTGAGGTGGACAGAACCTCAATTTTGGACCCCATCGTGTCGCCACTGCCATTTAATCCATTCAAAGATTTTACTGGTAAATCGCAAAACGAGATTAATTTG
Source organism: uncultured Paludibacter sp. (assembly GCA_964515675.1). GTDB lineage: Bacteria > Bacteroidota > Bacteroidia > Bacteroidales > Paludibacteraceae > Paludibacter. The sequence goes on from CAZEVV010000135.1 coordinate 3,189, forward strand.
TATTCCACCGAATTAGCCACAGCAATTTGTTCTATCGACAATGCCCGCATGAGTGCTAATATGGGCAATCGATTATCTGAGGCAATTATTAATGCGTATAAAAAAACACTAAACAGAGCGGTAAGTTTTGATTTGATATTAAAAGAATATACTGATTTGCAACCCGACCGTGACCGTGACAAGGATGATAGTATAAAATCGGTATTGAAGCAATTAATACGTACTAACTTATTTGCAAAGGATGATAGTGTTGATTTGATAAAGGAAAGCTTTATTGTAAAAATGGATGGTTTTCCAAAGGATGGACCTATTGCTAAGGCAATTGTATATTTTATTGTATCGAAACTAAATACAATTTACGAAAAACTGCCCAAACAAGCAATTGACGACGATTGTGTTGAACTTCGCCATTTTAGTATTATCGACGAAGCGCATTATATGCTAGGTTTCGATAATAAGCCGCTTCGTGATTTAATTGCTGTTGGACGAAATAAGGGTTTGAGTATAATTTTGGCCACTCAGAATATGGATAGTTATAAAAGTGAATATTTCGACTTTTATGCCAATGCGCAATATCCACTTATTATGAAACAACAATCTATAAACGATGGTGTGATTCGTGATTTATTTGGTGTTTCGGGCAACGAATTTCAGGAAATAAAACAAGCCATTGCGGGTTTACAAAAGGGTGAATTGATAATTAAAAACCCCACGGCTATGGCATTGGGCATAGGTAAAAAATATAAGAAAATAAAAGTGAGTCATTTGATATAGAAAGCTAATCTCCAACAAAGGTGTCATATGTTGATATTCCTTGCTACGCTTCGGAATGACAGGCTACATTTTTTTTTGGGGGGTGAGATTGGCTATACCGCCCCAATCTCACCCCTTTATTTCGAATTATGCTTTGTCTCAATTGTCGATGTATTTCAAATTACTTAGTCATTGAGGTCTGAGATTTATTATTAAAAGAATCAATTATTCTCCTTGTCCTTTGTTGTTCGAAATTTTGTTTTTATCTTTGACCGTTTGATTTTCTTTTTATTTCAATGATCTGGTTATTTTATAACAAATTAGCAATAGCTGCAATATTGCACTGTAAAGATAATTACGCATTATGTCGAATGTTTAATACTTTTAAAATCATGAGAAAACACCTTATTTTATTCGTTTTAATTTTGTTGGTAACAGGTTTATCATCACAAGCGCAGTCGTCCAGTCATTTAATGTTTAAGGGTGTGCCTATCGATGGGCAGTTGACTGAATTTGTCGACAAAATGAAAGCTGCTGGCTTTGTGTTGATTCGTATGGAAAACCGCACGGCTATGCTGAAAGGCGATTTTGCGGGCTACAAAGACTGTGTTGTTGAGGTGTCGACGCTCAAAGACAAAGACTTGGTGAATAATATCACTGTTGTTTTTCCCGGGGCTGATAATTGGCCTGTGCTATCGTCGAATTATTTTAGTTTGAAAAATATGCTTACCGAAAAATATGGCAGACCAACAGAAAATGTTGAGCAATTTCAAACAGGGCTAGAGCCAACGAGTGACGCGAATAAAATTTTTGCAGCACGGTACGACCAAATAAAATACATAGCAATATATGAAGGAGGCAAAGGGAGAATAGAATTGTCGGTGGTTCAGAGAAATAGAAATCCTCACGTTATTTTAAGCTATTCCGATAAAATAAACAGTGAAATTGTGCGGTCGAAGGCGATGGACGATTTGTAGTGTATGACATTAATAAAACGAACAAGAATATGCAGAAGAAAAGATTGATTATTATTTTGGTTGCAGTAGTTGTGTTGTTGTCCATTCCGCTTATTGCTATGCAGTTTAGTGCCGAGGTGAATTGGACTTGGTTCGATTTTGCATCGATGGCTGTATTGTTGCTGGGTGGCGGCTTGTTGTGCGATTTGGTATTGCGCAAAGTGAAAACTTTGAAGATGCGGGTATTGCTATGCGCATTATTATTAGTTGTGTTCTTTTTAATTTGGGCCGAGTTGGCAGTGGGTGTTTTTGGTACATGCATGGCCGGGAGTTGAGCTTTGTAAGCCCGTATTTTTTTAATGTAATTGAATAGCGTGTTAAAAACTGAATTTTATAAATGTCTGTTTGTTAGAGATATAGAAAAAGTTTTGTACAACTAGTACTTCCACTTGCAAATTAAAAATTTTCGGCTGCCGTATCTTTGCAATGTTGAAATCACGAAGAAAGGCGATGTTGCTTTTTGGGTTTAGAGGACGACCAACATAGATATGGCAATAAGCCAAAATCCCATTACGGGACAAATGAGAAAATCGTATGCTAATGTAAACACATACACCCACAAGGGTCAGAATGTGATTAGCGCAAAAGCATTTAATCGAAAAGATGCTAACACTAACGCCCAGCAGTTTCATCGGGCAAGTTTCAAACTCGTAGTCGATGCGTTTACAGCGCTAGGCGGATATGCCGAAAAAAGCTTTCCGCAGCGCAACATTAAGCAGTCGGCCTACAATGTGTTTATGGCAGCTAATTTGCCCAATGCTATTGATAGCACAGGCGATGTGCCCTTGCTCGATTATAGCAAGTTGGTGGTTGCCAAAGGTTCAATGTTAGGTGTTGAGTTCGAAAGTGCTACGCTTGGTACCGAGGGCATTGTTTTGCAATGCAGGTCGCTCATTGAGTACCCCAAAGCTTTTGCACACGATGAGGTAGTGGCTTTGGTGAAAAGGGCAGGGCGAGCAGTAAAAGCTTTCAGTACGGTGCGCGGCGAAGACGAAACTTTACAAATTGAAATTGCAATGCCAGGCATTAGCAAGGACGATGTGGAGTTTATTTACGTGTATGTGCTTAGCAAAGATGGCAGCAAGGCCTCCAATTCCATTTTTGTACAGCTTACTTAGTTGAGGTATAAGTAAGACTGTGGTGTGTAGTTAACACAATGAGGATGCACCCCAGATTGTAGTAAAATGCAATTTGGGGTGTTTTTGTTTTTTTTTGGGGGGTAGTGCATGAATAATGCTTGGGTGCTTTGTAGTGTTTGTGTAACAGTGTGTTGGGTTGTTTGTAGTAATGTTTAATGTCGATTTTCTTTTCAAATTTCAAGTAGGAAACAATAATTTATATGTAGGTCATTGTAATCTTTGTTTGTATGAGAAGTGTTTTGTTGTCTGAATGAAAATGTTTTATTTGATAAGTTGAATAAGCAAAAGGGTGTAGTATGTGTGCTCGAAAACAATGTTTGTTTTGTTGTAAACTGAAGATGAATTGTGTATTGTGATCAAATCTTCTGGAGTTTAATTTTGAATTATTCTTGAAACAAAATACTTTTTATACGGCTGGTATTTTAACAATATTGTCAATTTCGTATTTATACCTTGTAATATAGCTTAATAAAAATTAACAGCATTTTAATTCCTGGTACGTATGTGGTGAAATTATCGGGTAATCAATTATTTCACAATCATAAAGTGATTGTGAAATAGGAGGATATGAATGCAGTGTAGTAATAATTGCAGGTGCTTTTTGTAATTATTACTACATTAACATTGTTGTTATTACAGTTTTATCAACAAATGTTTTGATATACAGCATTATTTTTGTAATTTTGCATATTATATGTCATATATCAGGTATAATAGCCCTGAGGTGTTGGCATGGTTTATGTAAATCATATAAAACTAACAGGTTTTTTAATTGTTTTTATTGTTGTTGAGCGTAAGATTATTTACTACAACAACAAAACAATTCGATATAATTTTGTGTTAGAGATTTAATAATTTTAAGCAATTCGACGAAAGCATTATATGCGCAAAAATGATCAGGCAATATATTTATGGTCGTTTTTTATAGTATCCGCCATTGTATTGGTCTTTCTTTACACTCCGCTAGGAGGTAATTTAAGTAACAGTTCTGATGGATATTATATTGAAACTGCCCCATCAGTTAATTTTGGTGGGCGCATTGCCAATAGTCCGAAGCGGCGGGTTTCATACAATTCCTATTCGCCCAGTGCTAACGATTTACCCCAAGCAGTGAGTTCAAACAATTATATGTTGCAACGCCCTATAGTTGCAGGTGGAGGGGCTACACAAAATACAAATACTCAATTTGGCAATAGTTATTCGGCCAGCGGATTAGGTCTTGGCTCTTCGGCTGAAGCAGGCGGCGGCAGTGCAACTGGTGGTGGCGGTACAGGCATGATGGCGGTATCGGGTGGCGGTAGGTCGCAATCAACAAGCAATGCTGGCGGTGGTGCTATGATGGCGCCTTTTTCAGATGATGGTATTTCAACTGGTGGTCCGATGAAGAGTTCAACATCTGAAAGCTCATTAATTGATCCTGGCTCTAAGACAAATGAAGGATCAGATTCGCCTTTAGGTGCTCCCATAGGCGATGGGTCATTGCTGTTGTTGTTATTTGCAGCAGTTTATATATTTATAAAAAACAAAGCGAAACTTTAAAAAGGTATCGCTTTTTTTATGCTCAAAAACGAATAGTGCTATTCGTTTTTAATAGATAAATATTTTGCTTGAATGTTTATGGAAGTAAAAATATTTTATTTTTCGCATTTATTTTTTACAAACCCTTGATTTATGGCCAAAGGGCAAGCACAACAACCACAATAATCAACGCCGGCAACATATTAATGATTCGTAGCTTTTTTATTTCGAGTATGTTAATAGCCAATCCTATCAATAGTACGCCTCCGGTATTGCTAATGGCCTGTATTATGTCGGGCGTGAGCATGGGCGACAACTGTGCTGCAAGTAATGTAATGCCTGCTTGAAACACGAATAGCGGAACGGCCGATATTAGTACCGAAACTCCAAATGCCGAAGCCAATAGTATAGCCGAAAAACCATCCATAAGCGATTTTGTGAGCAGTAATTCAGCCGAGCCTGTAGTGCCTTCTTGTATGGCACCCAAAATTGTCATCGAGCCTACGCAAAAAAGCAAGAATGATGTTGTGAGACCTTCGCTAAAAGCTTTGTTTTTTAATTTTAGTTTCGATTTTAGCACTTCGGCCAACTGTTCGGTTCGTTGTTCGAGCTTCATCCATTCGCCCAGTAGTGCGCCTATAGCAATGCTTACAACAATGGGGAATATGTCTTTCATGTTCCACACCATCGATATGCCAATGGCTAATGTAAATAAACCAATTGCTTGGAAGTAAATGCTTCTGAAACGTTCGGGCATGCGTTGCCCCAAAAACAAACCTATACCACCACCAAAAACTACTGCTGCTGCATTTATAATCGAACCTATCATTTTGTGATTTTAAAAATTGAATTGCAAACTTAACATTTTTTTTCGGTAAATTGGCTGTGGTTTTGACTTATTTAGT
>CAZEVV010000136.1:0-2475 GCA_964515675.1 uncultured Paludibacter sp.
ATACAAAAGCATCGCCATGCTCATTGACAAGTTGTGTGCCTTTTACTTGAAGCTGTCCATTGCGTCCAACGATCGATTTATCATTGTCTTTTTCGTTGGCGGTGCAACTTAAAGCCACAAAACAGAAAAAGAAAAGAAACATGGATTTAAAAAGTTGTTTTTTGTGTGTCATCATTTTTTATTTATTTAAAGTTATACAAAAATCATTTTTTGGTAGCATTCAATCATAATTTCGAGCCAATCCTTTCTATCAACTCCAAACACATGCGTCCGTTATGATAGGGGCATTTCCAAAAGCCAGCCTTGTCGTTTGTTGTGTCTTTTTCGCCATTTTCGTTCACCGCCCAAAGCCATTCGCCATTTTCATGGTCGATAATATTCTCGCTGATAAACTGCCACGATTTCAACACCTTTTCCAAATAATCAAAATTATTTGTTCGTTCATATGCATTGTAAAAACCTACCATGGCTTCGGCCTGTGGCCACCAGTCGCAGTTGGTATCTACATGACCTGTTGCCGCATTTTTTTCGTTTACGATAGCGCCATTTTGCTGCAATCCCTCGGCAGCCGCATCGGCAATTTTGCAAATAATGGGGCGCAACTTGTCAATCACATCTGCTTTATTAAGCACAATGGCTGCTTCGTCAATCAACCACGAGGCTTCAATATCGTGTCCGTATGAATAAAGTGTTGAGCGACAATTCCAATCTTCGTCGAAAAACAAATCGAGATGATAAGTTTCTTTATTGATAATTTTATCGCTAAAAATAGCTATCAAGTTTTGCAATTGTTTTTCGAGCAAAGGGCTTTTCCACACCCTATAAAGATTGGTATAAGCTTCCAGAATATGCAAATGCGTATTCATGGTTTTCTTTTCGTTGGCATCTTTATCGCTCAATCGGAGGTCGTCGAGCAACACCCAATCGCGGCTATAAGCCTCAAAATAACCGTTTTTCTCAGCATCAAAACTATAATTTTCAATCAAATTAAATAAGTCAATGGCTCGTTCAAGACATTCGGTATCGTTTGTAAGCCTGTAATACTCCACCAAGGCATAAATAAAAAATGCCTGACTGTAAATTTGTTTTTTTGTATCGGCAACACTGCCATCGGCATTCAACATCCAATAAGTGCCTCCATTTTCGGCATCAAAAAAATGTTCGAAAATATAGTTTTTGGCATGTTCGGCTTCTGCTTTATAAGCCTCGCTACCAAGTATGCGTGCTGCCGATGCGAAAGTCCACAAAATCCGCGCATTAAGTATTCCGCCACGCGGCGCTAATTTTTGCAATTTGTTGCTGCCAGTCATTTGTCCGTAAAAACCACCTTCAACATCCTTCATTTTTGTTTGCCAAAAATGAAGAATATTGCCCGTGAGTTCGTCGGCAAGCTGCTGTTGTAAGTACCCTAAATCCCCCTTGGGAGACTTAGAGTTACTATTTTCTATTATTATTTTCTTCATTTTTTATAAACCATCTAATAATTACCATTTAAGCGATCGAAAACTACATCCACACTTCCACCTCTACATGCTCCTCTGCATCGAAAAGCGGAATTACATTTCCAACTATTTCCACTCCATTGACCAAAATTTTGCTCACGCCTTTCATCCTGCTGTTGGGGTTTTTCACTTCAATATTGTAGTGTGCGCCCCTAAACTTACGCTTCACGCTGAATGTTTTCCAATCGGCAGGAATGCAGGGTTCGATGCGCAAACCTTCGTAGGTAGGCTGTATGCCAAGTATGTATTGCGAAATGGTGTAAAAGTTCCATGCTGCTGTGCCTGTGAGCCATGAGTTTTTGGCTTCGCCGGGCTTGAAAGCATCTTTTCCGGCTATCATTTGCGCATAAACATAGGGTTCTACTTTGTGTAAATCGCTAATATGCTCGGTATAGGCAGGGCAAATTTTGCGGAAATATTCCCACGCTCTGTCGCCACGGCCGCGCACCGTTTCGCCTATCATAATCCATGGGTTGTTGTGACAGAAAATGCCTGCATTTTCTTTGTAACCCGGAGGATAGCTCGATATTTCGCCATATTCGATGTAATATTTTGTGTAAGCCGGATTGTTGAGCACAATGCCATGCTCGCAATCGAGGCGCTCTTTTACCGCTTCGAGGGCTTTGTCCACCATTCCTTCTTCGAGCCCAATGCCCGCCATTGTACACCAACCGTTCGATTCTATAAATATTTTGCCCTCTTCGTTTTCGTTGGAGCCAATTTTGTTGCCATAAAAATCGTAAGCGCGCAAAAACCATTCGCCATCCCAACCATTTTGTTTGATAGCTACCACCATTTTGTCTACTTCGTTTTGTGCGCGTTGTGCTTCGGCAGTTTTGCCCAGGGTTTTACAAAGCTCCACATAATCGCGGCCATACACTACAAAAAGTCCGGCTATCATTAGGCTTTGTGCCTGGCTGCCTTCCGATTTATTTTCGGTAGTTTGGAAACTTTCGTTCGGGTCGTTCGAGAA
>CAZEVV010000136.1:2575-8514 GCA_964515675.1 uncultured Paludibacter sp.
GTTTCTTTGATATAAGCCGTTGTTCCGAGAATCAGCCACATAGGGTCGTCGTTGAAGCCTTGCCCAATTTCGTTGTTTCCTTTTTTGGTTAATGGTTGATATTGATGGTAGCAACCGCCGTCGGGAAATTGCGTCGAGGCAATGTCGATAATGCGTTCGCGTGCACGTTCGGGTATTTGGTGCACAAAGCCTATCAAATCCTGGTTCGAGTCGCGGAAACCCATGCCACGACCAATGCCGCTTTCGAAAAACGATGCCGAACGCGAAAAACAGAATGTTATCATACATTGATATTGATTCCATACATTCACCATGCGGTCGAGCTTTTCTTCGTGTGTTGCCACACTAAATGCACTCAGCAAATTGTCCCAATACATGCGCAATTCGGCCAAAGCAGTTTCCACTTTTTCAGTAGTATCGAAGCGTGCAATACAAGCTTTTGCCTTTGTTTTATTGATAATATTTTTGCTTTCCCATTTATCTTCCTGCTCGTTCTCCACATATCCAAGCACAAAAATCAGGTCCTTGCTTTCGCCCGGCGCAAGTGTCACTTCCACATAATGCGAGGCAATGGGCGACCAACCATGCGCTTCGGAGTTGCGTGGCGCACCTTCGAGCACCGTTTGCGGTTCGTCAAAACCATTGTACAAACCAAAAAATGTTTCGCGGTCGGTGTCAAAACCTTTCAAGGCTGCATTTACCGAGTAATAGGCATAATGGTTGCGGCGCTCTTTGTATTCGGTTTTGTGATAAATTACCGAATCTTCAATTTCCACCTCTCCGGTTGAAAAATTGCGTTGAAAGTTCTCCATATCAGTAGCAGCATTCCAAAGTGCCCATTCCACGAAAGAGAATATTTTCAGACTTTTTGTTTCAGTTGAATTATTTGTGAGTCGCAAGCGTTGCACTTCGGCATGTGTTTTTAGCGGCACAAAATATAGCGCTTCGGCTTCCACACCATTTTTTGTACCTTTGATGGTGCTGTAATTCATGCCGTGACGACATTCGTAGCTGTCGAGTTCAGTTTTACAAGGCTTCCAGCCTGGGCTCCAAACTGTGCCACCATCGTTGATATAAAAATACTTACCCCCATTATCCATAGGCACATTGTTGTACCTATAACGGGTGATACGGCGGAATTTGGCATCCTTATAAAAAGAATATCCACCCGCAGTATTCGAAATTAAACTAAAAAAATCCTCGTTACCGAGATAATTTATCCAAGGCCACGGCGTGCGTGGGTTGGTAATGACGTATTCACGTCGGCCATCATCGAAATGTCCGTATTGCATCCTTTATATTTACAATTTATTAATTTACGATTTACAATTGGGTTAAGAGATTTACGATTGAAAGTTGAACTTTTGCTCGCTGTTAAAGTATGAATATCTATCTCAAAACTCGAAACTCGAAACCCGAAACCCGAAACTGTCTTAATCTTCAAGCTTATCATACCAATTTTTCTTCAAAATCACCGTTCCAATTCCCACCAACATGAGCGCTATGCCCATTGCCCAGAATTGTTTCACCACCAAATAAATGGGGGCTGCCACAAGGGAGGTTTGCCACACAATACCCACTGCTACATTCAGCATATCGCGACCAAAACCAGTATTTTTCTTGAAATCGGGGTTTTCGGCTACCACCATATCATTGATGGGTTTCCAAAATCCCCAAGGTCGTGTTTTGGCATAGAATTTTTTCAACACTTCGGTGTCGGTAGCTGGCGCCGAATAAGTGCCCCAAATACAACCAATAATTGAAAAAACAAGAATTATTGGAAAATAATACAGCGGCAAAACCGTATTTACCACTGGCACATAAGGCAAAATAAGCGCAGGAATCAAACCGCCAATCATGCCCCATGCAAAGCCTTTGCTGTTGAAGCGCCACCAATGCCATTTTAAAATATTGGCAGCAATATAACTGCCATACAATGCGCCCGTTACCCATTGCAGCACACTGTTTACGTTTTCGGCCAACACGCCAAACAATATACTTATAACCACAACCACCAATCCTACAATAATATTGGCATTGTTCGATTGCTTTGCTGTGGCATTGGGGCGAATGTATTTAATATAAATATCGTTCACAATATAAGCTTGCGCTGCATTCAGCGTTCCGGCAAAGGTAGACATGAAAGCGGCCAACAAACCAGCCAAAATTAATCCCACCAAGCCTGCCGGAATCCAAGGATGGGCTATCACAGCTGGCAACACCAACTCAAAATCGACACTGCCGCTCACATTTGTGATTTGGTCTTTTATTTCATCAAAAATAATGAGTCCAATCACCGCAATACCCGCAATCATAAGGTAGCGAACAGGCATCAGTACCACCGACACAAAACCGCTCATGAGCGATGCTTCTCGCGCCGATTTCGCCGAAAGAATTTTCTGCATATCGTAAGTAGGCGCTGGTCCGGCCACACTGGCCAAAATACCTTTCATTAGCACCATACCAAAAAACAGTGAGAAAAGTTCGTAGCCATCACTCTTTATTTGCTGATTGAACTCAGCAAATTTACCTGTCCAATTCATATCCAACTTCATTCCGAAACCAGGCGAATACCAACTTTCGGGCAACAAAGCGCTGAAATTTATCACATCCAAATGCACCATAGCAATCACAGCAATGGCAATCGAAGCCAGTGTCATTATCACATATTGCGCCACATCGGCCCACACAATGCTCATCATACCACCCATTAGCGCATAAAACACAGCAAAAAGTGTAAATGCAATGCCCCACACATGCGGCACATAAACATCAGGCACAAAACTCATTACCGGGAACATAGCTTTCAGTGGAAGGAAAATTTCAATAAATTTACCCATGCCAATAAAGCCGTAGGCCAACATGCTCAGACATACCAAAATGGCAAAAATCACAATTATCCAGTGCGAAGTAACCGCTCCTTTGTCCTTTCCAAACCTAAAAGCAATCCATTCGGCTCCCGTGGTCACATCCGAGCGACGCAGCCAAGCGGAGAGATACACCATCAAGAAAATCTGGTTGAAAACCGGCCACAGCCACGGTATATAAATACTTTTAATACCATAAATAACAGTAATAGCCACCAGCCACACCGTGCCAGAAATGTCGAACATGCCCGAAGCGTTTGACAAACCAAGCATGTACCACGGAATAGTTTTCCCACCCAAAAGGTAGGATTCGAGATTTTTCGAAGCACGTTGTTTTAAGTAAAAGCCAATAAAAATCAACAAACTTAAGTAAACGCCAATTATGGCATAATCTATGGTGGTAAGCATTTTGTATTATTTAATTAAAAAGTAAATTTCTTCAAAACAAAAGTAGTACTTCTGTTTTAATCAATTATGTGTTAAATGTTTTATATTAGGGCTTTTTTTGTATCTTTTCTTGCCTTTTTTCTTGCTTTTTTGATATTCTCAAACATAAAACATCTTCACCATCTATGGTAGCATGATAAGCCTTTCGAGTATCGCCAACAAATTTATTCTGCCATAAATCCTTGATGACATGTATGTCTTTTGTGCTAGTATCAAATTTCTTACCTGAAAATTCATCATTTACAATAAAGTTTTTCCACTCAACCGAAATACTTTTGGGAGTTTTACTTCGGTTTAAATAAACTAATGCCCAACTACCATCGGCTAATGGTTTAAGCCATGTTTCTACACTGTCGTTTACAGCATATTTGAATCCCTGAATGCCTAATTTATCTTGATTTATCGCGATCACTTCTTTATTGGTAAGTACACTGAGCGTTTGTGGATTCATGTCGCGTAGGTCGTTGCCCGAAATTAATGGAGCCGCTAACATAGCCCACATTGTAAAGTGAGCACGTTCTTGGTTGTATGGCATTCCATTTCCAACTTGCATCATATCGGGGTCGTTCCAATGCCCAGGCCCGGCGTACTGACGTAAACTATCCTGCCTATCTAGTATTTGCATCACGCCCCATGACTCCCACGTGCCGTGGCTTTCGACACAATTGAAACAATTGTATATATCAGTGGTAGTACGCCACAAATGACCCACTTCCTTTGCCCAAAGCCAAGGCTTATTATTGCCCCACTCGCAAAGACTAAAGACGATGGGTCTGCCAGCCTGTTTCAAAGCATTGCTCATTGTAATATATGCTCCTTTCGCATTCAGATTTTCGCTGAAACACCAGTCGTATTTGAGGTAATCAACTCCCCATTTGGCATACATCAATGCATCCTGATATTCGTAACCACGACTTCCGGGTCGACCACCACAAGTTTTATCGCCTGCACAAGAGTAAATACCAAATTTTAAACCCTTTGAGTGAATATAATCGGCCAGAGCTTTAATTCCAGAAGGAAAGCGTTCTGGGTCAGCTACTATAAAACCTAATGAATCACGACCTATTTGCCAACAATCGTCGATGACTATGTATTCGTATCCTGCGTCTTTCATTCCACTGGCAACCATGGCATCAGCGGTTTCCATAATCAGTTTTTCACTTACATCACACGCAAATTTATTCCAGCTATTCCAACCCATAGGCGGAGTCATGGCAAGCCCTTCGAATTTTTGTGCTACTGCTGATGTTGCGAGTATTGTGATGACAAATGCAAGTAATAATTTGGAACTTAGCCACCCTAAATCCCCCCACAGGGTGGACCATGATATTGCTTTCTTCACATTGCTTAACTTACCAATTAATTGATTCATTTGACTTTTCATTTATTTTGTCATTAAAAATTTTATTTTAAAAATTACATTTATTCATCGTACGATACATTCCTGACTCCCTGAATATTATTTTTTGCTGATTTTTCGGTAAAAAGTGTTTTTAGCAAAACCTCCGAAATATTATCAACCGGATTAAAACTGTCTGAATTCAGATATGTGATTATGGCGCTGTAAAGTTGTACATTTTCTTTGTATTGTTGGCTGTTACGTAAATCGCTCATGCAAACAAGCAATTTACCTTTGTCCACTTTACACTCGAAAACTGTTGCCAGCCTATGTACGCGCTCCACATTGTCGATGCTTTCCACTATTGGATTTATTTTGCCCTCAGCCCTGTCGATTATCAGCGGGTGACTGTTGCGTACAGCAGGCCACCATTGCCAATTGCTGTATGTTTGTGTGGGAAAATGTTTAAATAGCGGATGCTCGTTTTGTATCAACAATCCCATTGTGCCTGGCGAAACAGGCTTTTTTGCATTTTCCGAAATACTTTTGAACATTGAATAATTCCAGTAATCGCTGGTGAAAAGGCCGCCAACTGTCTGATATGGATAACTATTTCCGACAGGCATCAAAAGCGCTTTTCCTCCTTTGGCTAAATGGGTAAAAAGTGTACTGTCGGCCTTTTCGAAAATCTTCAGATCGTTTACAGGAACTGGCAATTCTTTTTTTGCTGGATAAATCCAGAGCGGATAGGAGTTCTTGTACTCAGTGCCCTGAATTTGTATTTCCAAGCGACAGAAAACGGCTTTTTCAACTGCAGGAAGCTGAATGAGAAGCTGAAAAGCATCGCTCAGTGTTCCGGAAGGAGCATTTATTTTTATTTTTCCCGACAAAAGTATTTCTCCTTTTTCGGTTTGCAGTTTCCAGCGCAATGTTTTGTTTTTCAATGACTTTTTTGAGAAATTTGAAATTTTCACTTCACTTTTCACAATGTCTTTTTCGTAAAATGTAAATCCATCAGCCAGCCAGAGAGGCATAATATCGTTATTCCACGAACGGAATTCCTCTTCGGAAATAACTCCTTTCGACTGCATGTGAGCATTCAAAATACCCACAAGGGCAGTTCCCTGACCCGGAAAATCCTGTATGTCGAGCATCTGATAGCCAGCCAGATTGCCGGTGCGGTGCATCATCTCCAAGTCAGCTTTGTAGCAAAGCAAACTCAGTGCTGCTGCGGCATCGTAATAACGCTGATAGTTTTCCTTACCTATTTTTGCATAAAATCTTTC
>CAZEVV010000137.1:0-8513 GCA_964515675.1 uncultured Paludibacter sp.
GCTAGCAGGTGGTGGCTTTGTGGATGACGTGCCGAAAGCCCGACCCGAGTATTCCGAGGGGCACGACCGAATATTAAAAATGAAAGATGAGGAATGAAAAATGAAAAATGAAGGATGAAGAATGAAAGATGTTTATTATTTATCGCACGCTGGTGGCTGACCGTTGGTTTGTGTTTTTACTGTGGGCTAACAAATATCGTAAATAGCCCTCGTAATGTAGTTTTTGCTTGGTTTTTGTAATTTGTTGCTACTGTGTTCCCACTTATTTTTTGTATTTTTGTCGAACTTTTGTTGCTTAACAAAGGTTTGATAGTTATGTTATTTACATGTGACTTTTGGTTTTGTAATTTTTGATAGTTTAGGTTACGAAAAATTGTTACTATTGATAGGTTTATTATGATAAATGTAGAAGAGATTAGAAAAGATTTCCCGATATTAGAGGAGAAAATTTATAACAAAGCACTCATATATTTCGACAATGGCGCTACTACGCAAAAGCCGAGTTGTGTGATTGATCGTATAAGTTATGGTTACGAAAAGTTGAATGCCAATATTCATCGTGGTGTGCATTATTTGAGTCAGAAAGCTACCGAAGCCCACGAGGATGCGCGTAGCGAAGTGGCTAAGTTTTTGGGCGTGGAAAAGCGCGAGGAGATTATTTTTACGCGCGGCACTACCGAGGCGATAAATTTGGTGGCTTTTTCGTATGGCGAAAGTTTTTGCAAAGCGGGCGACGAAATTGTGGTTTCGGTAATGGAACACCACTCGAATATTGTGCCGTGGCAAATGTTGTGCGAGCGCAAAGGCCTCACCTTGCGTGTAGTGCCAATGCATGACAATGGTACGCTCGACATGGAAGCTTACAAGCAGTTGTTGAATGAGAATACGCGTTTGGTGTCGATTATGCATGTGTCGAATGTGTTGGGTACAGTGAATCCGGTGCACGAAATTGTGGCGTTGGCACATGCCAATGGGTCGCATGTGCTGATTGATGGTGCCCAGGCTGTGCCACACATTAAAGTAGATGTGAAAACGCTCGATGCTGACTTTTATGTGTTTTCGGCACATAAAATTTATGGCCCTACGGGCATTGGTGTGCTGTATGGCAAAAGCGATTTGCTCGATGCTATGGTGCCATATCAGGGTGGGGGAGAGATGATACAAACGGTAAGTTTTGCCAAAACAACTTACAACGAGTTGCCTTTTAAATTTGAAGCTGGTACGCCCGATTATATTGGTTCGACAGCTTTGGCCGAGGCTTTGCGCTATGTGCAGGCCATTGGCATCGACGCTATTGCTGCTTACGAACACGAATTAACTGCATATGCCACCAAACGTTTGCTCGAAATTGACAATATGCGCATCATTGGTACTGCCGACGATAAAAGTGCTGTTGTTTCGTTTTTGGTGGGTAATATTCACCCTTATGATATTGGTATGTTGCTCGATAAATTGGGCATTGCGGTGCGTACAGGGCATCATTGCGCACAACCATTGATGGATGAACTCAAAATTCCGGGTACGGTGCGGGCTTCGTTTTCGTTTTACAATACAAAAGCCGAAATCGATGTGTTTGTGGATGCTTTGAAACGTGTGGTTTCGATGTTGGAATAATCAGTAAAAAAAAAGTTGAAAATGAGTGAGAAATTGGCGCAAATTGCGCTCGAAAATATGGAGTTTTATGCTTACCATGGCTGCTTGGAGCACGAAAAAAAATATGGTAATACCTTTGGTGTCGACTTATGGATGGATTTGAATTGCGAAATGGCTGCTAAAACAGATAATCTTTCGGATACATTGAACTACCAAGAAGTTTACGATATTGTGAAATGCGAAATGGACAAACCTGCCGACTTGATAGAGCATGTGGGCTATCGAATTACGGAAGCTGTTTTTTCGAAATTCGAAAATATTAAAAAACTCAAAGTGAAACTGAGTAAATATCAACCTGCATTGGGCGGAAAAGTGGGTAGCGTTTCGGTAACTTATAAGCGAAGTAGATAAGTTTTGAAATTACCAGCCCCCCAACCCCCTAAAGGGGGAGTTGTAGAGCGATATTCATAATTTCTATACATTAATTTGGTTGTTTTATTGATAATTTTTCCTCCCCCTGAGGCGTTTACCTCCTCCCTCATACTTCATGAGGTAAACATGACGTAAGGCGGGAGGGGGTTAGGGGGCTTCAGAATCCAACCCGCTCTATCGCTTTTTCCATTACCTCTATTTCTGGCAAATATGCATCGATTATGTGTTGTGCTTTGCTGTAAAACGGCTCACGCTTAGCTATGGTTTCGGCAATAAATTTTTTCAATTCCTCTGGCGTTTTGTTGGCTATAAGCGGGCGCTGACCATCGCGAGCAGCCAAAAGTCGCTCTGTAAGTTCGTTTGCTTTTAGTCGGAAATATATTGTTGTGCCATTGTTGTTCATAAAGTCAATATTGTCGAAAAAGCATGGTGCGCCTCCACCAGTGGCAATAAGCACGTTTTCGAACTCACCAACTTCGTGCAAACAATTTCGCTCAATTTCACGAAAAGCTGCTTCGCCCTTTTCTTGAAACAACAAAGCGATTGTAGTTCTGTATTTGTTTTCGATATAATGATCCAAATCGTAAAACTGAATATTCAGTTTCTTTGCTATCATTCGGCCTATGGTGGTTTTGCCCGAACCCATATAACCTATTAAAAATATTCTTATCATAATTTTATGTTTAATTCCTTTGTCCCTAGCCCAAGCCTCTCCCCAAACCTCTTCAAAGGAGAGGGAGTAAGAACGTGGAATATGAAGAAGAAGAAGATAGAAGTTTGATTTATTTGTTGCCTCCTTATATGTAAAAAAATAAACGATATTGTGATGTTTTGTTCAAAAACAATTTAAACCTTCATTCCAATCCGATATCATTATTATATATGCTTCTTATTCCCCCCTTGAGGGGTTAGGGGGCTTTCATTTTACCACAAAAGCCTTGTTAATATAAATATCAACAAGGCTTCGGGGCTTTATAAAACAACTCTTTGAATTATTTTTTCTCCACTTCGGCAGCTTCTTCTTCTTTTTTCTTTGTTTTCGAATATAACTCGTAAGTTATAGGCGAGGCAACAAATATCGAAGAGTAAGTACCAATTAATATACCGAACAACATTGCAAATATAAATCCACGAATGGTTTCGCCACCAAATACAAATATGATAGCAAGTACCAATAATGTTGTCATCGACGTACTGAATGTACGGCTTAATGTTGAGTTAATCGCATCGTTCATAACCGATTTACGGTTGCGTTTTGGATACAATCCAACGTTTTCGCGTATACGGTCGAAGATAATTACCGTGTCGTTTACCGAATAACCTACTACTGTAAGAATTGCAGCAATAAACGATTGGTCGATTTCCATTGAGAAAGGCATAATGCTATAGAATAGCGAGAATACACCTAAAGTAATAATGGTATCGTGCAAAAGAGCACCAACAGCACCCAACGAATAACCAATTTCGCGGAAACGAACGAATATGTATAAACCTATTACAAATAATGCAATTATAATAGCCCATACAGCAGCACGTTTAATATCGTCGGCAATAGTAGGACCTACTTTTTGCGAACTTTGAATATTGTTTTCAACAAAATCTTTTTGTGTTACATCGGCTTTTAATAGCGGTTTTAGACCATTATACAAGCGGCCTTCTACGTCGGCATCTACTTCTTCGCCAGTTTCGTCGAAACGATATTTGGTTGATATACGAACTTGGTTTTCCGAACCAATAGTAATTGCTTGAACGGTAGTACCATCGAATGCGTCGCTCAACATTGTGCGAACAGCTTCGGGTTTTACGTTTTCTTCGAAGCGGATTACATAGTTGCGACCACCGCTAAAGTCGATACCCAAGCTAAAACCACGTGTTGCAAACGATACTACACTAATAAGAATGAGTACTGCCGAGATGGTGTAAGCAATTTTACGTCCACCAAGGAAGTCGACTTTTGCATTGCGGAACCAATTTTGCGTTGTTTTAGTTGTAAATGGTAATTCTTTCGCATTTTCGCGTTTGGCATACATTTCTAGCATTAAGCGAGTAAGGAATACTGCTGTTACAAATGAAGTGATAATACCGATAATCAAAGTATTAGCAAAACCTTTGATAGGTCCTGTACCAAATACCGAAAGTACTATACCTGTAATAAGCGTTGTAACGTTGGCGTCGATAATGGCCGAGATAGCATTTTTATAACCATCGGCAATGGCGCGTTTCATGTTTTTACCTGCACGCATTTCTTCGCGAATACGTTCGTAAATAATAACGTTACTATCCACAGCCATACCCAATGTAAGTACAATACCTGCAATACCCGGAAGCGTAAGTACAGCCGAGAACGAAGCTAAAATACCAAACAAGAAGAAAATGTTAGCAAACAATGCCATGTCGGCAATAAGTCCAGGAATAACACCGTAATACAATACCATATAAAGCAATACCAAAAGGAATGCAATAACGAATGATATTAAACCTTTGTTGATAGCCTCTTGACCCAATGATGGACCAACCACATCTTCTTGAATGATGCGTGCTGGTGCAGGCATTTTACCCGATTTAAGCGTGTTGGCTAAGTCTTTTGCTTCTTCAACAGTAAAGTTACCTGTAATTTGCGAGTTACCACCTGTAATTTCGGTATTAACAGTAGGGAATGAGTATACATAACCGTCCAAAGCAATGGCAATCGATTTACCGATATTGTCTTTGGTCATACGCGCCCATGTTTTTGCACCTTCGGCATTCATGCTCATCGATACATTGGCATAAGCCGAAGTTTGACTAAAGTCGGCACGAGCATCGGTTATAACATCACCCGAAAGTGGTGCACGTCCGTCGCGATTGGTAACTTTAATTGCAATAAGTTGGAAAAACTCACCTTTTTGGTCAATAGCTTTTACAGTCCAACGCAAACCTAAGTCGCGTGGCAATAATTCTTTAACTTGTTTTGTTGCAAAATAAGCATTAATTTTTGCTGTGTCTTTGCTGTGTGCAATACCAACAACTGGTCCACGACTTACTTGTCCGCCTTGAGCATTAACTTGTAAAACAGCAAATAAAGGGTTCTCCTTCATGCTTTGCTCCATAAGTTTTGCCGAGTCGCTTGCAGCAGTAGTTTGCGCTGCCAAAGCTGCTTTCAGGCTGTCAACTGCTGTTGTTGCTGTAGTTGCTGTAGCTGGTGTTGCTGCTGGCGTAGCTGCTGTTTTTGTTGTGTCAACAACTGCTGTAGTAGTGTTTAGCTGACCCAATACGCGGTTGGCTTCTGAAATATTGTTGATGATTTCGCTCAACTCATAAGTTTCCCAAAACTCGAGGTTGGCCGACCCTTGCAACAGCTTGCGTACACGCTCAGGCTCTTTGATACCTGGAAGCTCAATAAGGATGCGTCCTGTGTTGTTGTTGTCTCTCTGAATGTTGGGTTGTACCACACCAAAACGGTCGATACGTGTACGCAATACATTGAATGAGTTGCTGATAGCACCATCAATTTCTTCGCGTAAAACTTTTACCACATCTTCGTTCGATGTCGAAAGCGAGATACGATCTTTTAATTCGAAAGTACTGAAAACGGTTGCCAATTTTGCGCTTGGGTCAATTTCGTTGTAAGCTCTTACAAATAAATCGAGATACTGCATTTGGCTGTTTGTTTTTTGCAGCTCAGATGCACGCGCAATAGCTTTTGTGAAATTCTCTGAAGTGTTGTAACCCGACAAAGCACGGATAATATCGGGAACCGATACTTCCAATGTCACGTTCATACCTCCTTTTAAGTCGAGACCAAGATTGATTTCTTTTTCGCGACACTCTTTCAGTGTGTACCCTAGCCAAACTTTTTCGTTGGCCACAGAATCCAAATATTGGAATTCCTTCATTTTGTCCCCTGCTGCGTATTCTACTGCCTTTTTATTGTAGGTCGATGTTACAACAGTAAAGGACAGGTAAAACAAACACACTAATGTGAGTGCGACTGCAAAAATCCTGATAAGTCCTTTGTTTTGCATGGAAAAATTATTTAAAGATAAAACATTAATTATTTCATTTTTTTTAACGAGGTGCAAATATAGCATTTTTTTTTATTATAAACATAAAAATGCAGCATTCTATTAATAATTTGTTTGCATTAAATTGCAACTACAGTGTTTAATTGATTCAAATCCCTGAATCACAATTTCTCATTCAATTAATATTTGCTTTTTGTTTCATTTTTTTTATTCGTTATTTTGAGTTTTGAATTTTGTTTTTTTTACAAATTCCCAAAAAAGCCCTTTCGAAAATAATATTCAAAAGGGCTTTTTGGTTTCTTTATTGATAATTGCTCAGTTTTGTAAATCCTGATTTTTTATTAATCGTTCGTTTTTGCACGCAAACTATCCCAAATTAAATAACCAATTACCGCACCATACATGAGCAAACCTAAGTACTGACCGCCAACGCTTTCGGCCCATTCGGCATTAAATATGTCGATGCCTCCAAAACGTATCCCTGCACTTACTACACCCATCAATGCACCTCCTGCAATAAAACCTGAAGCTAACAATGTGCCTCTTTCCTGGCGGGCCGTATTCAATGCTTTATCGCTCGAACGTGACGAAACATACCAACTTATTGCTCCACCTATTAGCAAAGGTGCATTCAACTCCATCGGAATAAACATACCCAAAGCAAATGCCAAAGCGGGTATTTTCATGCCAGTTAATAATATTGATATAAGTGCACCTATTGCATACAAAAACCAAGGTGCGCCTGCCCCCGACATAAGTGGCTCGATAACAGCTGCCATGGCGTTTGCTTGTGGTGCTACCAATGCGTTTTCGCCCGTAAAACCATAGGTTTTGTTGAGTACCATTATTACACCGCCAACTGTTGCAGCCGACACCAATGTGCCCAAAAACTTCCATGTTTGTTGTTTGGCTGGTGTTGTGCCTATCCAATAACCAATTTTGAGGTCGGTAATAAAACCTCCTGCCATCGAAAGTGCCGTACAAACTACGCCTCCAATTATCATAGCAGCTACCATGCCCGATGTGCCTTTTAGTCCTACGGCAACCATTATTACCGAAGCAATAATGAGTGTCATCAATGTCATGCCCGACACTGGGTTGGTGCCTACTATTGCGATTGCATTGGCTGCCACTGTTGTAAATAAAAATGCAATTACAGCCACAACTACAATGCCTACAACTGCATGAAGTAAATTATCGACAACGCCAAAATAGAAAAATACAAAAGTGAGAACAAGAGCCGCAATTACGCCAAACGAAATTATTTTCATCGATATATCGCGTTGTGTGCGTTGTATCTTTTTTAGTTCGTCGCTGCCTTTGCCTTTGAGCTCTTTGTCAGCCAAACTTACAGCACTTTTTATAATGCCCCACGAGCGAATAATGCCTATTACACCTGCCATGGCAATACCGCCAATACCAATGTGGCGCGCAAATTCGCGGAAAATAAATTCGGGCGTTTGTTCCGATAAAATACCGCTATACGATGGGTTTAAGCTTGACAAAATGTCGGTGCCCAGCAAAGGAAGTAAAGGCACAATTACAAACCAAATGAGTGCCGAGCCTGCAAAAATGATGGCTGCATATTTCAATCCAACAATGTAACCTAGACCCAACACTGCCGCTCCAACATTGAGTTTGAACACAACGCGCGCTTTTTCGGCAATGGCTTCGCCCATGGGCAACACACGCGAACTAAAAGTTTCGGCCCACGTACCAAAAGTGGCTACAACAAAGTCGTACAACCCGCCAATAGCGCCAGCCATAATGAGAGGTTTGGCTTGGTCGCCGCCTTTTTCGCCCGACACCAATACTTGTGTTGTGGCAGTGGCTTCGGGAAACGGATATTTGCCATGCATATCCGAAACAAAGAATTTGCGAAAAGGAATAAGAAAAAGTATGCCCAAAATACCGCCCAAAAGCGAACTCAGAAAAACTTGCATAAAGCTTACGGTTATTTCGGGATATTTAGCCTGCAAAATATAAAGTGCTGGCAAAGTGAAAATGGCACCTGCAACCACAACTCCCGAGCTCGAACCAATGGACTGTATAATTACATTTTCGCCCAATGCGCCTTTGCGTTTCGACGCAGTTGAAAGTCCAACAGCAATAATAGCAATGGGGATGGCCGCTTCGAAAACCTGCCCAATTTTTAAACCTAAATAGGCTGCTGCTGCCGAAAATAAAACAGCCATGAGCAAGCCCAATGATACTGAACGGAAATTTACTTCGGGATAATGCTTGTCGGGCGACAATAGTGGTTTATACACTTCGCCTTCGCGTAACTCGCGCGATGCATTTTCGGGTAAGCCGGTGATTTTTTCGTCTTCTTGATGCATAATTTTATGAATTTTATAAATGATTGATATAAAATATTTTTTGTATTGAAATGCGAAACATTTGCAAAAATAATCATTTAGTTCGTATTTTAATGGTTGTACAAAAAAAATGCTTCGCACTTTTTTGAGGTACGAAGCTTTTTTT
>CAZEVV010000138.1:0-8498 GCA_964515675.1 uncultured Paludibacter sp.
AATTATACATTTACAACACGCTAAGTCGCAAAAAAGAGCAATTCATTCCGATACATGAAAACAAAGTGGGAATGTATGTTTGCGGCCCAACAGTTTATGGCGACGGGCACCTAGGACATGCACGACCTGCCATTACTTTCGATATTTTATTTCGCTATTTGCAGCACTTGGGCTACAAAGTGCGTTATGTGCGCAATATCACCGATGTGGGTCATTTGGAGAACGACGCTGATAGTGGCGAAGATAAAATTGCAAAAAAAGCCCGTCTCGACCAATTGGAGCCTATGGAAGTGGTGCAATATTACGTAAACCGCTATCACAAAGCTATGGAAGCGCTCAATGTATTGCCGCCAAGCATCGAACCGCATGCTTCGGGGCATATTATGGAGCAAATTGAATTTACACAAAAAATTCTCGACGCAGGATTTGCCTACGTGAGCGAGGGCTCGGTATATTTTGATGTGGAAAAATACAACAAATCAAACAATTACGGCATTCTCTCGGGACGCAATATCGACGAAATGCTCGAAACAACGCGCGAACTCGATGGGCAAAGCGAAAAGCGCCGCAGTGTGGATTTTGCACTTTGGAAAAAAGCTTCGCCCGAACATATTATGCGTTGGAATGCTCCCTGGAGTGTCGGCTTTCCCGGTTGGCACATGGAATGTTCTGCAATGGGGACAAAGTATTTAGGCGAAGAATTTGACATTCACGGTGGTGGCATGGATTTGATGTTTCCGCATCACGAATGTGAAATAGCTCAGAATCAGGCAGGTCTTGGCAAAAACAGCGTAAAATACTGGATGCACAACAATATGATTACCATTGCCGGACAAAAAATGGGAAAATCCTTGGGTAATTTCATTACTTTGGATGAGTTTTTTACCGGAAGTCATAAACTTTTGAGCAAGGCATTTAGCCCGATGACAATTCGTTTTTTTATTTTACAAGCGCACTATCGCAGTACAGTCGATTTTAGTAGCGAAGCTCTCGAAGCCTCCGAAAAAGGGCTCGAACGTTTGATGGATGGTTATGCGCGTTTGCAAAAATTGTCGTCATCGGCTACAAGTAGTGTTGATGTTGCTGGCCTACGTGCCAAATGTGAGGAAGCGCTCAACGATGATTTGAATACGCCAATTGCTATTTCGTATTTGTTTGAAGCGATTAAGGCCATCAATTCGGTGCACGATGGAAAAGCTACAATTTCTGCCGACGATTTGAACGAATTGCAATCAGTTTTCAAACTTATGGTCGAAGATTTGCTCGGCTTAAAGGTTGAAACAGCTGCCACAGGCACGAACGAAGCTTACAAAAAAGCCATCGACATGCTTTTGGAAATGCGCCTCGAGGCCAAACGCAACAAAGACTGGGCTACAAGCGACAAAATTCGCAACGAGCTCACAGCTTTTGGTTTTGAGATAAAAGATACGAAAGATGGGTATGAGTGGAAGCTGTAAAAACATGTCAATGTTGAACAATGAACAAAAATGAGTTATTGAATTGTTGTAAAAAATGCAACAGTTCAATCTTAAAAACTAATGAGATGTATAGCGTTTTTTCTAAGCGCCAGTTAATCTGAAAGGTATTATTATAAATGTGTTTATTGAGGTGAATTAGAGTTTTCGTCAGTTATTGCAAAAAATGCAACAACTGCCATTGATGGCATAATATACCAGGTTGAATTCTACAATCTTGATGTGATTATTTCCGTGGGTTATCGCGTAAAATCAAAACGAGGAACTCAATTCCGCATTTGGGCAAATAGTATTTTGAAAGAATATTTGATGAAGGGCAATGTGTTGAATAGTAGAATTGACAGAGTAGGGAAGATTTTTTTTCATGACAGGGTTATAATATTGAATAGTGAATTTTTGAATTATGGATAATCAAGGAGAAATAATTTTATATCAATCAGAAGATGCTACTCAGTTAGAGGTTCGTATTGAATCTGATACTGTTTGGTTAACACAAGCCCAGATGGTTGAGTTATTTCAACGCGACCAATCTGTAATTTCAAGACACATTAGAAATGTATTTGCAGAAAACGAACTTGATGAAAAAAGCAATATGCATTTTTTGCATAATGCTTTTTCAGATAAGCCTATTACAGTTTACAATCTTGATGTGATTATTTCCGTGGGTTATCGCGTAAAATCAAAACGAGGAACTCAATTCCGCATTTGGGCAAATAGTATTTTGAAAGAATATTTGATGAAGGGCTATGTGTTGAACAGTAGAATTGACAGGATTGAAAAGAAAATTTTCGAACATGACCAAAAATTCGATTTGCTCATTAAAACAACGCTTCCGCCCAATGAAGGCATTTTTTATGATGGACAGATTTTTGACGCATGGAAGTTTGCGGCCGATTTAGTGAAATCAGCACAAAAGTCGATTGTGCTAATTGATAATTATATCGACGAGAGTGTTTTGCATTTGATGGCAAAACGAAATAAAAGTGTGACTTGCACTATTTACACGTCAAAAATATCCAAAGAAATGAAGTTGGATATTGAAAAGTTCAACGCTCAATATGAACCTATTGTGCTGTCCGAATTTGCAAAATCGCACGATAGGTTTTTGATTATCGACAATGATACGGTTTATCATATTGGTGCCTCGCTAAAAGATTTAGCAAAAAAATGGTTTGCGTTTTCGAAAATGAATTGGGATGCGAACGAAATTATAAACAAATTAAAAGAATAGAAATATCAATGGTTCGAGTTGAAAACAATCAACTTGACATAAAAATAGATGAATATGGAAACAACAAGACAACAAAAAATTTCGCGCATGCTTCAGAAAGAATTGGGCGAGATATTTCTGCTATACGCACGCGAAATACAAGGAGTGCTAATTACAGTTTCGTCGGTTCGTGTGAGCCCCGACTTGGGCATAGCGCGTACATACTTAAGCATTTTTCCAACCAACAAAGCTGCTGAAGTACTCGAGAAAATTGAAGAGGACAGCAAGGCCATTCGTTTCGATTTGGGTAAACGTGTGCGTCATCAGTTACGCATTGTGCCAAATCTATTTTTTCACAACGACGATTCACTTGATTATATCGAAAATATTGATCGTCTTTTGAAAATCGACCCACCATCGCCTTTGAAAGAGGGAGAAGAGATTGAATTGGATTAACGAATTAACGCGTAATTATTAAATGTTGAACACCCAATATATAACTAACATTCGCAAACGAATTTTTTCGTTGAAAGTTGCTTTTCGTTATATTTTCTCGAAAAAGTCGCACAATGCTATCAATGTTATTTCGGGCATTTCGGCTACAGGAGTTGCTATTGGCACTATGGCGCTGGTGGTTGTTTTGTCGGTGTTCAATGGTTTCGAACAATTGATTGCCAATATGTTTTCGGCTTTCGACCCCGATTTTCGTATTACAGCTGTCGAAGGGAAATCGTTCGAAATAGATAAAGAACCTTGGCAAACGATGCGCAAAATGCCCGATGTTGCAGTGTTTACAGAGGTTGTCGAGGAAAATGCGTTGTTGCGTTTTCGCGACCGCCAAATGGCTGCAACGGTTAAAGGTGTGGGCGAAAATTATCGACAGCTAACCGACATCGACAGCATAATGTATGATGGGAAATTTGAGCTTTTCGATGGCGCTTTCGAGCGTGCAGTGGTGGGCATTGGTTTGGCAGGTTCGCTTTCGTTGGGTGCGCATTTTATCGACCCATTGTATATTTACGCACCCAAACGTACTTCGCGTATCAATATGTTACGTCCCGAAAGCAGTTTTAATCAAGCTGCTACTTTTACTTCGGGCATATTTGCGGTTCAGCAGGTGCAATACGATAATCAATATGTATTGGTGAGTCTCGACTTGGCGCGCGAACTTTTCGAGTACGAAGCGCATGTGGTGAGTTGTATTGAGTTGAAAATAAATGATAAAGCTGATGCAGCAAAACTGCAAAAACAACTACAAGCAATTGTGGGTAGCGATTTTGTTGTAAAAAATAGATACGAACAGCAAGAGAGTTTTTTCAAGATAATGCAAGTAGAAAAATGGATTACATTTCTTATTTTGAGTTTTATTTTGCTCATCGCAAGTTTTAATATCATAGGTTCATTGTCGATGCTCATTATCGACAAGCAAGCCGATATAAAAACTTTGAGGAGTTTGGGTGCAAGTACTTCACAAATTAAGAGCATTTTTTTGCTCGAAGGCTGGATGATATCGGCACTTGGGGCGTTGTTCGGAATTTTGTTGGGTACTGTTATTAGTTTAGTGCAGCAGCATTTTGGCGTTTTGCGCATGGGTAGTGGCTATGTGGTCGATGCTTATCCTGTTGTGCTTGTTCCGTCAGATATTTTGTATGTGTTTATAACAGTAGTAGTTATGGGCTTTTTAGCGGCATATTATCCTGTTCGCTATATATATCCCGAAAAACTAAAATAAAAAAATCGAAATTATTATTTGACATGAATAATATCGGATTTATAAGATAAGATTTCCTGAAAAATAACGTTTATACTTCATGTGTAAAAATGTTTTTTTCTATTTTTTATACGTTTACTTTTCTAATTCAGATTTATGAAATACCTAATATACATATCGTTCTCAGTAGTGCTGTTGTTGCAATCGTGCGGCAATAACGAGCCTCGCTTCAGATATAAATATAATTTGAATCCGGCCTACAAGTGGGGTTATGCCGAGTTTTATGGGGCTTACTACAAAAACGTAGGCTTCGGTAATAATGTTGTTTCTTTGTCGTTGTTTAGCGATTCGCTCAGCGTAGAGAACGGAGGGCTAGTAGGTAACGGGCAGTATCTTTTTGTCGAAGATGTTTTTGTTGCATTGGGCGATACTATTTTGCCTCCCGGTCGGTATGTTGCTTCAAAAACGGGTGCACCCTTTACATTTTTCCCTGGCGAAGTGTTGAAAATTGATAAGAACGAATTTGCTGTTGGCCCTTTTTTGTTTTACAAAGAGAAGAGAAAAGCTTTCAGTGTGCAACGTTTTGTGAGTTATGGATATTTCGATCTTACCCATTCGACAAATAAGCATGTATTTGATTTTAATTTAACGCTTTCCGACAGTTCGAAAGTGCGTGGTACGTACAATGCTAGTTTGCCATATTTTGATCAGTCGGTTGATGTAGCTGCAGGCTTGCCTCGAAAAACCATACATTTGAACGATTAAAATAACAATTTGGCTGTAGTGTAAAACTCTTTTACATAATTTGGCTCATAATAAGCCAAATTTACAAACTGCTCATTGTTAAATGCTTTGACACCTGCTTTGATCATGTTTTTTGCCAAGGGATGAATGTTGTCTGCAAACATTGCATTTTTGTGGTTTATAACTGTTTTACATTTGTCGGCACCATTGCCAAAAAAAACTATATTGTGATTTTTGAGTGTTTCGATAAAGCTGTTTTCGTCGACCAAAAGCGCCGAATTTTTTTTAACTTCCTTCAGGTTTTCGTCGTAAATGGCAGTGTAAACTTCCATTCGGCGTGCATCTATCATCGGACAAAGCCATGCATTGTTTGCGTTTGTTTTGTTAGCCTCTACCGCCATTATGTGCAGTGTGTCAAGAGCAATGAGCGGAACGTTCCACCCATAACACAAACCTTTTGCAGTTGAAACGCCTACACGCAAACCTGTGTACGAGCCAGGTCCGCCACTCACAACAACAGCATCGGGTTTCGATATTGCTGTAACTTTTAGCCCTTCATCAATATACGTACTTAATAAAGCAGCGTGATTCATTCCGTCGTAGTTCGCAGCTTCGTAAATACATTTGTCATCAACGCTAATAGCCACCGAGCACACATTCGTTGTCGTTTCTATATGTAATAAAGTCATTGAATCTGTTTTTTTTGCAAAAGTACGAAAAAATGCAAGGAACACAAAACTCTGTTTTTATTCAACATAATCCAAATAATGTTGTCGTCAATTAAATTATTTAATACTCAAAACTTATTTCTTTTTCTATTTATAAAGTAATAATACTGAAACTTTATTCATATAGTTTATAATATAATTCAAGACTCTTTAGATTTTACGTCGTTAAGCTTATTTCTTCTCATTATGAGCAGATTCAGCGTGTTGTCTTGAAATAAATTAATATTTTTGAAAAAAAATATCACCCAATATCGAAGTTTTTTTTACTTCGATATTGGGTGATGTTTTTTTTTGTGTTTTGTAACTTTATCTTGTCAGAGATATTTGAAAATATTTTTTTTGAAAATATTTTGTATTGTTTATCAATATGAAGTTGTTCAATTTAAAATATTGAATGTTTGATACGATAATTAATAAAGTTGTAAATTACGATTGTTTTATTCGGTTAATGTATTGATATGTAGTCTCTTGGTGTTTGGTTGCAATGGCTGATGTGAAAATAGATATGTTGCTTTGCGAAATATTTTAGCAATTAATTATAGTCTGAAAAATATTTTTTATCATTCTAAATAATTCAATGATTACAAATTATGGATGACCCAATTGGTGTTTGTTGTAAAGTTTTCAGTATGAAATATTTATATTTGTGTTGTGATTTAAACTCAATACCTAGTTGATTTGTAAAATATTATTTTAAAAACCCTTTTGTTTGTGAAATTATTTTTGTAGTTTTGCGTTCTATCCTGCATGCTTAGGCAATTGTGTGTTTTTTTAATCACCAATCATTGCTTTAAATTATTAAAATAATGTAAGGGTTTGTGCCTGAGTAGGGGTATTCATTTTTGTTAGGAAAATTTTATATTTTAAAGTTTTAGCAAAAATAAAAAAATATGTACAGAAAGTTCTATATCGCACTTATATTCTCGATTTTGTCACTATTCACTATTCATAGCCAAGTTTTGGTTACGGGTTCGAGTGGTGCTAATGGTGCGTATGTTACTCTCAAGTCTGCTTTTGATGCTATCAACGCACAACCCAATCAGTTGGGCAACAGCATTACAGTTTCGATTTTTGCATCAACAAGCGAAACAAACACTGCTCGACTCATAGGAAATGCAAGTTCGTGGATGGCATTAAACATTTTTGCCACGGCCAATGTGCGCGTTGTTGGTAATATTGCTGGTGCATTGGTCGAATTGGATAATGCCCGAAATGTTACAATTGATGGTCGACTGAATGGTACGTGGCCAGCTTATAGCTTAACATTCGAAAATACGAACACAGCTTCGTCTTCGGTAGTGCGCTTTGTGAACGGTGCGAGCAGTAATATTTTGCAACATTGCGTCCTCAAGGGGGCTAGTAATTCGCTTACTTCGGCAACGGTGTTTTTCTCGGTAGGCAGTGCTAGTAGTGGCAATAGTCATAATATTGTACAAGCTAATAATTTCATGGCCTCTGTTGCTGGTCGTCCGCGTATTAACGTGCTTTCGTTAGGCTCGGCGGCTAATTATAATTCGCAAATACAAATTGTCGACAATCATTTTAATAGTGTTTTGCTAAAAGATGTCGACACTACTGGCGATGTTTTTGGGGTGCTAATGGCGCAAAATACGACTCGTGCTACTGTAAGTCGCAATCATTTTTACGAATCGGGTGCATTTGGAGTTGCCGATGGTAATGGTAGTTTCACAATTATCGAAGTGCGTGGCGATGGTGTCGATTTTCGCATAGCTAACAATTTTATTGGTGGTAGCGAAGCTTTTTGTGGTGGTGCAGCTTGGTCGAAGTCGCAGTTTAACAATGCCTTTACTGGCATTAAGTTAGGTGCCACTGTTGGTGGGTCGAATAATTTTATACAATACAATACCATATCAAATATCAATTGGTCGAATAGTGCCAATGCCGACTTTACAGCCATTTCGGCTGGCGCAAGGGCTGGGGCAACTACAACGGTTGAAGAAAATATAATTGGGGCTGAGCTAGGCAATAATTCGATACAATTTAATAATGCTACAAGCTCGGGTGTGTTTTACGGTATAATTACCGAGGGTAATTGTGTCGTGACGAAAAATGTAATTGCCTCAATTACAGCCTCTAATTTGTTTAATACAAATGCAACCAATGTTGTAGCAATACACAAAAATGCTGGCAATGTAAGCATTGTCGATAATGTGATAGGAAGCAAAACAATCGCCAATAGCATAGTTACCACCTCGGAGAGTACAAGTAATACTCAAAATATATATGCAATTAATGCCGATGCAACTGCCACAAACATTGTGATAACAGGCAATGTGGTAGCTAACCTAAGTAACCGTTCGACAGGGAATGATGGTTCTACTGCTGGTATTATTATTCGTTCGACAGGTACTACAACTATCGAAAATAATGAAATTGTACACCTCGATAATTACAACAATAACACGTCTTCCAATCATACTGCATCGGTAGGTGGTGTTGTGTTTGTAAATTCAACTTCGCGTCATTTTGTTCGAAACAATATTATCGCTGATTTAAATAATAAGCATCCGTTTTTTTCAGGTTCAATTTTCGGTTTCTATATTACAGGTACGGCATCGCAGCAAAATATTGTGAATGCTAACTTTATTTCGCAATTAAAAACCGAAAGT
>CAZEVV010000139.1:0-8454 GCA_964515675.1 uncultured Paludibacter sp.
GTCGGCTGTCATGCCGTTTTCGCGCAAAATAAGTTCTGTCAAATCGAGCGGGAAGCCATAAGTATCGTACAAAGTAAATGCAATATTACCTGCCAACACCGAAATGTTGTTGTTTTTAGCGTCAGCAATATGCTTTTCGAGCAATTTTATACCAGTTTCGAGTGTGCGAAGGAATGAGTCCTCTTCTTCTTTAATTACTTTTTCGACCAATGATTTTTGTGCTGGCAATTCGGGGAAAGCGCTGCCCATAACTTCGCACAAAGTATCCACCAATTTGTACATAAACGATTGGCGCTGACCAAGGAAAGTGTAGCCATAACGCACAGCACGACGCAAAATACGGCGAATAACATATCCCGCTTTTGCATTCGATGGCAACTGTCCGTCGGTAATCGAAAACGAAATTGTGCGTATGTGGTCGGCAATAACACGCATGGCAATGTCGGTTTTTTCGTCATTACCATAAGTGGCGTTACACACTTTGCCAATTTGTTGAATGATAGGTGTGAAAACATCGGTGTCGTAGTTCGATTGTACGCCTTGCATAGCCATACAAAGGCGTTCGAAGCCCATGCCTGTGTCAATTACTTTTGCAGGTAACTCTTCGAGCGAACCATCGGCTTTGCGATTGAATTGCATGAATACATTGTTCCATATTTCGATTACTTGCGGATGCGAACCATTTACCAATGTGAGTGCATCCACTTTTGCGCGTTCGTCGTTGTCGCGTATATCGATATGTATTTCTGAGCAAGGGCCACATGGTCCTGTATCGCCCATTTCCCAAAAGTTATCTTTTTTATTTCCATTAATGATGCGATCTTTGCTAATGAATTTTGCCCAAATTTCGGCAGCTTCATCATCGCGTTGCAAACCCTCGTCGGGCGCACCTTCAAAAACAGTTACATACAATCTGTCTTTGTCGAGTTTAAGCACTTCGGTAAGGTATTCCCATGCCCATTCGATGGCTTCTTTCTTAAAATAATCGCCAAACGACCAATTGCCCAACATTTCGAACATGGTGTGGTGGTAAGTGTCATGACCCACCTCTTCCAAGTCGTTGTGTTTCCCACTCACGCGCAAACATTTTTGTGTGTCGGCAATGCGTGGGTATTTTATTGGGTCGTTGCCCAAAATAATGTTTTTAAACTGATTCATGCCCGCATTTGTAAACATCAAAGTGGGGTCATCTTTTATTACCATGGGAGCCGAAGGAACAATTTTATGATCCTTTGAAGCAAAAAAATCGAGAAATGATTGACGAATTTCCTGTGAAGTCATACCAAAAAATCTGTTTGTTTATGCTGTTTTTATTTTTTTTATACCAATTAAAAACCCAATAATTTTCATAAAATATTGGTTTTATACTTTACAATAAATATTAACAAGCTCAAAAAAGCTACATCAATTAATAATATTATCATAAAAGTCCGCAAAAATACGCTAAAATTATTACTTTTGCATAGTTTTGGCTAAGAAAAAATGATTTTTTACCCAAAAAATAGTTTTATATGTCTGATTAATATGTTTTTTCAATTCAATTGGGCATTTTTTTTATTGAATAATGATGATTACATGCATAGCATGAAATAATAATGGCAAGAAGAAAATTTCATTTCAATCCCGAAACCTTGAGTTACGAACAGATACGATTAACGTTTCTCGACAAACTCAAGCGTATTGTATTGCATTTGTTCACTAGTCTTTCGTTGGCTGGTGTTTTTTTCTTCATATTTGTTTCGGTGTTCGATTCGCCCGAAGAGAAACAGCTGAGCATGGAAAAAAGCCGGATGCAGGCACAATACAAAGTTTTGGAACGTCAGCTCAATGAGATGCAGCTTGTGATGAGCGATTTGCAACAACGCGACGATAATTTGTATCGTGCCATTTTGCAATCGGAGCCAATACCTTTAGCGGTGCGAAAAGCCATTTCGGCCAACAACGAATATTATGAGCAATTGCTCAAAATGACCAACTCCGAAATTGTTGTAAATACCACAAAAGCAGCTGCAAGTTTGCGTAAGCAACTATATATCCAGTCGAAATCGTATGACGAATTGGTTATTTCGACAAAAAATAAAGAAGCAATGCTCGAAGCTATACCAGCCATTCAACCAGTGTTGAATAAAGATTTGAAGCGAATGGCATCGGGCTTTGGATGGCGTATCGACCCTATTTATCGCACACGTAGGTTTCACTCGGGAATGGACTTTACAGCGCCCGTGGGTACCGATATTTTTGCAACTGGTAATGGAACAGTGAAATCGGTGGGCTGGGAGCAAGGTTATGGCAATACCGTTACTATTAATCACGGTTTTGGTTATATGACACTATATGCGCACATGAACAAGTTCAATGTAAAGCCAGGCCAGAAAGTAAAACGTGGCGATGTGATAGGCGAAGTGGGCAATACCGGAAAATCAACGGGGCCGCACTTGCACTATGAAGTGCATTTTAAAGGACAGGCAATGAATCCGCAAAATTACTTCTTCCTCGATTTGTCGCCAGCCGAATACGATCAAATGATTCAAATGAGCAATAACTCGGGTATGATGATGGACTAATGTATTTACAATTTAATGATTTACGATTTACAATTTAAATGTAATAAGATCGAAACACGAAAACTCTCTCGTAACTCACGTTTACCTCCTCCCTCATACTTTGGGAGGTAAACATGAAGAATGAGGGAAGAGGCAGGCACGAAACCTCCCTCGTAACTCATGAGGCAGGCACGAAACGCAAAACACGAAACGCAAAAACACATAATGAACAGCCCAATAGGTATATTTGATTCGGGTTATGGTGGGCTCACTATACTCGACGAAATTCGCAAAACATTGCCACAATACGATTACTTGTATTTGGGCGATAATGCGCGTACGCCTTATGGTACGCGTTCGTTTGATGTGGTTTATCGCTACACTTGGGAGTGTGTGCGTGCATTGTTCGATATGGGTTGTAAAATTGTAATTTTAGCTTGCAATACGGCATCGGCTAAGGCATTACGTAGCATACAGCAGGTCGATTTGCTCAATTACGACCCTTCGCGTCGGGTATTAGGCGTTATTCGCCCCACTGTCGAAGCGCTTGCAGGTATTAGTGGCAATGGTCATGTGGGTTTATTGGCTACGCAAGGCACAGTGCAATCCAATTCGTATCCATTAGAGATAAACAAACTATACAATAATATTGTGCTGACTTCCGAAGCATGTCCAATGTGGGTGCCGCTCATCGAAAATAATGAGCATAATTCGCCTGCGGCCGACTATTTTGTTGAAAAAAATATTCATAACTTATTGCAAAAAGATGCCGATATCGATACAATTATGTTAGGCTGCACACATTATCCATTGTTGATGAATAAAATTGAGAAATACTTACCAACGCATGTTAAAGTTATTTCACAAGGTAGTATAGTAGCTCAAAGTTTGGCCGATTATCTGCAGCGTCATCCCGAAATGGAGCAAAAAATATCGCAAAACGCACAAGTAGATTACTGCACCACCGAATCGATAGAAAAGTTTTCCGACTCGGCGAGCATTTTCTTAAATCAGAAAGTTGTTGCACGACATATTGAGGTTTGATGAATGATTAGCCCCTCAGTCCCTCCCTCATACGTCATGTTTACCTCATGAAGTATGAGGGAGGAGGTAAACGCCTCAAGGGGGAGTTGTGAGTGAGTGCTTATTTTTGTTCAAGTTATTTTTAAATGTATTTAAATAAAATACACAGTGTCATTAATATATCAATAGAATGAGTGTTTAGGATATAAGTTTTATAACAATAGCTATAATATTTTTTAATTCTATAGTCGTCTCTTTATTTCCATTCCTATAGATGTTGGGTCAAATAGGGGAGTAGGAGCTAAATTATTTACAAATGAAAATTATTTCTCAAAAAGATATTTCGTTGGCTGCCGAATGTTTACGTTCGGGCGGTTTGGTGGCATTTCCTACCGAAACAGTTTATGGCTTAGGTGCCAATGCTTTGGATAAAATGGCCGTAGCCAAAATTTTCGAAGCCAAAGAGCGACCTACTTTTGACCCATTAATTGTGCATATACATGATATATCGCAGATTGAACAACTTTTTGAACATCCGATAAATCCTTTGGTGTACGATTTGGCAAAAAACTTTTG
The DNA here is from genome assembly GCA_964515675.1 of uncultured Paludibacter sp. GTDB lineage: Bacteria > Bacteroidota > Bacteroidia > Bacteroidales > Paludibacteraceae > Paludibacter. The sequence goes on from CAZEVV010000139.1 coordinate 4,143, forward strand.
GCCTGGACCACTCACAATTGTTCATGCCAAAACGGCCATTGTCCCCGATTTGGTAAGTTCGGGGCTCGATACCGTAGGTGTGCGCATGCCTGAGCATACTATTGCACAAGCACTTCTTAAATTAGCGGGTTGCCCTGTTGCAGCACCTAGTGCCAACAAATTCGGACAGCTTAGCCCTACACATCACACGCATGTTGCAAAACAAAATATGCCAGTCGATTTTATTATCGAAACTGATAGCGAGTTACGTGTGGGCATCGAATCGACTGTTGTTTCGGTGGCTAACAATGAATGTACAATTTTGCGCCCTGGATTTATAACAGCGCAGGATATTGAAGCCAAAATTCTAGGTGTGAAAGTAAATGTATTACAAAAAAATACGCATATCAATGCGCCAGGACTGCTCGATAGTCATTATTCACCTACAAAGCCTTTATTTTTTGTTGAAAAAAACCAAAGTTTTGCCGATGATTGTGGGGTGATATTGCATTCAAAAGCCAATGCATACAATGCAAAGCACATTATTTATGCGTCCGAAACTGGTGACATGCTCGAAATTGCGGCCAATTTGTTTTCGGTTTTGCATAAAATGGAAGACAACCCTGAAATACAAACAATTTATATTGAACGTATCGAAGAAAAAGGTATTGGAATTGCCATTATGGATAGATTGAAAAAGGCAACATTCAGATATAATGTATCCGAAGCTGATGTAAATAAATGAGATTTATGCGCATTGTAAATTATTTCATTAACCAATAGTAAATTTAACAAATCAGTTTGCTAAAACCGAATGCATTTTGTTTCGATAGCGATACAAATCAATAAAAACAAATGAATTTCGTTTAGATTGATGATATTTACTTGAAAAATGGTTTATAATATAAAAAAAAGTTATATCTTTGTGCTTTGTTGAACTATTTAGTGTTAAAATTCGCTTTAGGGTTGAATTTAGTTGATAGTTCATTGTTCATGCTAATGATAATTAAACTTGTTTGTAGTGAAAAAAATCTTATTATTTCTGGTTTTAGCAGTGATTTTTAGTGCGTGTAATGCTTATAAAAAAGTAGCATATGTACAAACTGCTGGTGCGCCATTACAGTACGAAAACGTAAGCAATTCAATTCCTGACCCAATCATAAAAATTGGCGATTTGCTCATTATTACAGTAAACTCTTCGGTTCCTGAGTCATCGGTGCCATTCAATTTGCCGCTTATCCCTACTGGTGAGGGTATGAATTCGTACTCCATAGGTACACACATGTCGACTGCTGGTGGTTTGCAAAACTATTTGGTTGATATCGATGGCAATATTAATTTCCCTGTATTAGGCTTGATAAAAGTTGCTGGTTTAAGCAAGGCCGAAGTTTTGAAAATGCTAAAAGCAGCAATTTATCCCAAATATATAAAAGAAGAGCCAGTAATTACATTGCGTTATGCTAATTATAAAATTTCGGTTTTGGGTGAGGTTAATCGACCCAATGCATTTAATATTAACAACGAAAAAATAAGCATTTTCGAGGCAATTGCCATGGCTGGTGATTTAAGTATTTATGGTCGACGCGACAATGTGCTTTTGATACGTGAAGGCGATAATGGACAGCGATTGACCGTGCGTTTGGATTTGCGCGACGAGCGTTTGATTACAAGTGAGTATTATTATTTGCAACAAAATGATGTGATATACGTGCAGCCCAACGACCCGCGCTCAAGAGCTTCGGCATTAAGTACGGCCGAAACGCTCACAATATCGTTGGTTGGGACTTTGATTTCGCTAACATCGTTGATAGTAAATATATTAAAATAGTTTGTTTTGTTTTAGCAAAGCATTTATTCTAAAAATTTAAATATAAATGGAGAATTATTTCGAGCAGTTTGATCAAGATATACAAGAGAAACCCATTAATTGGCGTGAGATTTTCGAAACATTACTCATGCATTGGAAATGGTTTGTGCTTTCGGTAATTGTTGCACTTGTTGTCGGAGGTGTTTATTTACGCATGCAAAAAGATGTGTATGAGTTACGCAGCAATTTATTAATCATCGATCAGGCACGAAGTGGACAGATGAGCGAAATGTCGGTGTTAAAACAACTCGATGCTGCTGGTTTTGGTGGCGGTCGTGCATCAACTTCATTTATCAATAACGAAGAGCAAGTTTTAAAATCGACATTGATAATGCGCAGGGTTGTTGAGGAATTGGAGCTTTATGTGAATTATTCGAAAAAGAGATTCCTTAAAACATATGATTTATATACCGAATCGCCTATATATGTTAGCATTGATAGTTTATCGTTATCAAAATTATCGTCGTCGTTAAATTTTAGCTTTGCTCCTAGCAATGGAGGTTATTTAGTTGAGGGTACTTACATCGACGAGAAATTCTCGCAAAAAATAAAGCAATTGCCAAGTATTGTGCATACGCCTGCTGGGATAGTATATATAAAAATGCGCGAAAATGCAGGCTCTATTGATACTGAAATAAATGTAAATATTAGCAGTCCATCGGCTGTTGCCCGGTCATTAGTAAAGGGTGCCTTATCGACTGAAGTGGCTAAAATGTTGGATGTAATCAATCTAACTGTTAAAACCACAAATGCCCAAAAGGGACGTGATATACTCAATAAACTTACCGAAGTTTATAATCAGGATGCAACGGAGCAAAACAACTTGTCGGTAATCAATACAGCTGTTTTTATCGATTCGCGCTTACGTTTGCTCGAAGGCGAGCTCTCGGAAGTTGAACGCGAAGTTGAAACTTATAAAAAATCCAATCAACTTACAGATATTGAGCAGGATGCAAGAAATATTTTGTCGCGCAATAATGTGTACGATCAACAGCAAGTGCAGGTCGAAATTCAACAACATTTGATAAAGTATATTCAAGATTTCTTGAAAGACCCAGCCAATAAAGAGGCTATGATACCCAATTTGGGTCTCGTTGATGTTGGTTTAATAAGTGCCATCAACAAATACAACGAATTATTACTTACACGCGCTCGTATTAAAGATAGTAGTTCGGACGATAATCCTGTGTTGCGCAATATGAATCAGCAAATTGCAACTGCTCGTAATGCTATCGAAGCAAGTATTCGCGTTTCGAAAGAAGGTGTTCAAATTAGCAATCGTAATCTACAATCGCAAAGCAATCAGTTGCAGTCGCGGTTAAGTCAGATTCCTCGTCAGGAAAGAGAATTTGTTGAAATCAAACGTCAACAACAGGTAAAAGAGTCTTTGTTTTTATTTTTATTACAAAAGCGCGAAGAGGCATCGCTTAGTATGGCAGTTACTGTGCCAAAGGGTCGTGTGCTCGATTTGCCCGAAGCGGCAGTGAAAATAGGCCCTAAAAGCAAACTAATATTATTAGTGTTTTTGTTTTTAGGATTGGTGTTGCCTGCAATTGTAATTTATATATTGCATTTACTTAATACTACCATCAGAAACGCACAAGATATTGAAAAAATATCGGATATTCCAGTACTTACTGAATTAGGTCATGAAAAATCGGATGTTCATTTTATAAATTATAAAACAAATTCTTCTGCAAACTCTGAGCTTTTTAGGCTTTTACGTACTAAGCTTCAATTTACACTTGACTACCATACTGAAAAGGTTATTTTGGTTACTTCTACCATTTCTGGTGAGGGAAAAACCTTCGTGAGTACCAACCTTTCGGTGATGTTATCGTTGGCTGAGAAAAAGGTTCTAATTATAGGGCTTGACTTACGTAAACCTCAATTAGCAATAAGATTCAATATCCAAAATAAAATAGGATTAACTTCTTACTTATCGGGGCAGATTGATAATTTTAATGATGTAATTTTCAAGTCTAATGACTATCCTATGTTAGATATTATGCCAGCGGGTATTATACCTCCCAATCCTAATGAGTTGATAATGAAGGATAAATTCGTTGATATGATTGAAGAACTAAAACATGTATATGATTATATTATAATTGATACTGCGCCAGTAGGTATTGTCTCTGATACTTTATTAGTTAACAAGATAGCAGATATCACTTTGTATGTTGCACGTGCAGGTTATACCGACAAACAATCTATCGAATTTGCAAACCGTTTAAATAGAGAGAAGAGTTTAAAGCGCATGTATTTCATTTTAAATGATGTTGATCAAGAGTTAAGTAACTATTCTTATCGACGTAAGTATGGTTATGGTTATGGTTATGGTATGGCTTCAGAAACAAAGTAATTTTTTCATTATATAAATAATGAGCGAAATGCGTAAATAAAATTATGACTTGAATTCAACTTGCAAATGCAACTTTTAGTCGACGGAGAATAAGTGAGAAA
>CAZEVV010000140.1:0-8452 GCA_964515675.1 uncultured Paludibacter sp.
GATACAATGATAAAAGCAACCAGCAGCGGACCGCCCGTTAAACCAATAGCTTTGAGCAAATCGGAACCTTTCACAGCCAGCACACTACCTAAGTTGGTCCAATTAAAATAAGCCACAAATTGTGCTGCCACAAAGGCAATTACAATATAAAGCCCCATGGTTGCCATACTTTTCGATGTCATAGCTGCCACATCTTTGTCGTTAGTTATGGTTTTAGCTGCAAAGCCATACACCAAACCAGCCACCAAAAAAAGTATAAACATTATGGGCACAAGCGAATCGTAAAATGGCTTGAAACCACCATCGGCACCACGCAAAAGTCCATTGCTCGGAATGATAGTGAAAGCCACCAATGCAAGCACCGCCATAACTGATAAGCCCGACAGTAACAAAGCACGTTTTTCGACTTTAGTAATTACTTTTTCCTCTTCAATTACCACATCGCCATCGGGCACATAAGCACCCAATCGTGGCATAATAATTTTTTCGGTTACCCACGTCCCTACCAAACCCAAAACAGGTACAGTAGCAGCCATCAAATACCAGTTCGACAGCGGATTAACTGTGTAAGTAGGATCGATAATTTGTGCTGCCGGCTCGGTAAATGCCGCAATCATGGGATCGAGGCCGGTGGGCAAAATATTGGCACCAAAACCGCCCGAAACACCTGCAAAAGCAGCCGCTATACCTCCAAGTGGATGACGCCCCATGCCATAAAAAATTGCGCCACCCATAGGGATAAGCACAACATAACCAGCATCGGCAGCCACAGTACTCAGCATACCTGCAACAACAATTATAAAAGTAATGATTGACTTTGGCGCTTTGGATACAAACGAACGCAAACCAACACTAATGAGTCCTGAATACTCGGCTACACCTATACCCAACATTACAACCAAAACCAAACCTAATGGTGGAAAAGTTGCAAAAGTACTCACCATGCGTGTCATAATCATCTGAAAACCTTCTTTCGACAGGAGGTTCATCACAGATATTGTATCCACAGGTCGGCCGTCCGGACCAATTAGTCCGGCAGCTTTTCCTGGGTGTTCAACAGTTGTACCGCCAAAAATCCACGAGAGCAATAAAACAACTCCCATTAATATGGCAAACAATGTTACCGGATGCGGCAATTTGTTTCCTACAACTTCAATTTTATCGAGTATACGTTGAAAAAAAGATTTTTTATTCTCTGTTTTATTTTTCGTTTTTGCCATCAAAAAAAATTATTTTGTACCTTTCGATTCACCCGAACTTGGTTTTGCGATGTTCTCGCGCATACTTGTATCGGCCTCGATGTTTTTCATTTTGTAATAATCCATTATGCCCAAGTTACCACTACGGAATGCTTCGGCCATTGCTTTCGGAACTTCGGCTTCGGCTTCGATAACTTTGGCTCGTTGCTCTTGCGTTTTGGCCTTCATCTCTTGCTCGAGGGCTACAGCCATAGCACGACGTTCTTCGGCTTTTGCTTGTGCAATGTTTTTGTCGGCCTCGGCTTGGTCCATTTGCAACTGAGCACCAATGTTTTTACCTATGTCGATATCAGCGATATCAATGGATAAAATTTCGAAAGCACTACCAGCATCTAAGCCTTTTTTAAGCACTAATTTCGAAATAGAATCGGGGTTTTCGAGTACTGTTTTGTGCGACTCCGACGAACCGATGGACGATACAATACCTTCGCCTACACGTGCAAGAATAGTTTCTTCGCCTGCACCACCTACCAATTGTTTGATATTGGCACGCACTGTTACACGTGCTTTGGCAATGAGCTGAATACCATCTTTTGCAACAGCTGCCACTGGCGGTGTATCAATCACTTTGGGGTTTACCGACATTTGCACGGCCTGAAAAACATCGCGTCCAGCGAGGTCGATAGCAGTAGCCATTTTAAATGTAAGATCGATATTGGCTTTCGATGCCGATACCAAAGCATGTACTACACGCTCAACATGACCACCTGCCAAAAAGTGCGCTTCTAAACCATCGCGTGTCACCTCGTGCAAATCGGCCTTGTGCGCCTCGATTAGCGCTTGCACCATGTTGTGAGGTGGCACCTTACGTATACGCATTAAAAACAATTGTATCAACGAGATATTTACTCCCGATACTTTTGCTGAAATCCACAGCAAAAATGGAACATAATAAAAGAATAATAGCACCAGCACTGCCAGCACCACTAATCCAATAATTTCGATTGTTAACATAATTAATTTAATTTATTTAGTGAATGAAAAAAAATATTTACTCTTTTCGTTTATAGTAGCTAATCAAACATCCCAATTTATCGGGACCGCTCACTGCTTACTACTTACCGCTTATGGTAGCGAAGCGAACATCCCGATTTATCGGTACAGCTTATGGTAGCGAAGCGAACATCCCGATTTCTCGGGACAGCTCACCGCTCAATCCGTATTACGCTCAACCAACACATTGGTCGAAAACACTTGTTTTACAACTACAGCCTCGCCTTGGTCGATAAAATCGTCGTAAGTTTTGGCTTCGACAGTTTGACCATTGATGCGTACATTGCCCATAGGCGCTAAGCGCGAAAGTGCAATGCCTGTGTCGCCCACTTGTATGTTCATATCCTTGAGCGGTTCGTTTTTACCATCGATAACTGTAGTTAACGACATTTTTTCGAGCGCTCTCGAACGTAAAAACAGCCAAATAGATATGCCCATAAGTATAGCACCACCTACCAAAGTGATATGACCCGCCATCGGACTAATTGATGTATACGAATAATATACAGCTGCCAACACAAATAATGTACCCGCAATTCCTGCTATCGAAACGCCTGGAATAAGAAAAAGTTCGAGCAAGAAAAATGCAATTCCGAGTAATAATAAAATTACAACAATTGTGACTTCCATAACAATGATTTTGTAAATGAAAAAATTAAATTTATTTCGCTATCGCTAATTTGTAATTCGTGCTACAACAATGACGTAGATTGCAAACATTGGCAAATGACCAACGAGAGATAAATCTGCACCAAAGATAATAAACACACAAAATATTAAGTTGATTTATAATCAAAAAAAATAAAACAATTCTCAGTTTGTAATTTTCTGACGATAAAGATAGTACTTTTTAATTAGATGTTGTATTATTTTTTAAAAAAATAATTTCTTCATTTGTTGCATCAATCAATTTTGCGTCTAACTGTCTTTTTCTTTTCAAAATTTCGAGTTCCAATGCCACAATTTCATTCGACAATTGCTCCTTATTTTCGGCATCGTCTATATTGTCGAACTGCTTACGCTTTTGTTGCATTAATTGTTGTATTGCGAGCAATGCATCGTTTTCGGCTCTCCAATCTTTATATTTTTCGAGTGCTTTTTCGCTTTTAAAATCTTCGTATCGTGTGTACACTATCGAATCGTTGAGTACAAAACGAAACACCGACGTGTCGAACTCCGTGCCTCCAGCAGGTTTGTTAGAGGGTGTGCTGAGTTTTTTTTCGGCTCTACGAAACTTTTTCAGCTGCGCTACATTGCGCAACAACATATCGTCGTCGGTACGCAAATATTCCTTTTGAGTGCTATATGCAAAGCTATAAATTGTAACACGCCCAGGGGGCAAAAACCTATCGGATGCAAACCAGCCAATGTTTCTTTGTTCATCAATCACCATCATATAGTCGTTGTAGGGCGAGTTAAATGGAAAACCGATATTTTCGGGCAATAAAAAATCGCGCGTACTAGGCGAAAATCTTGTCATAAAAATATCGTAGCCACCCAACGAGCCTTCGCCATCGGATGCATAAAACAGGGTTAATCCATCGAGCATTAAAAAGGGATAATTCTCGTTACTCTTGCTATTTACATTATCCGATAAACTTTTAGGTTCGGCCCAAGCATCGAGCAATCGGAACGACGAAAAAATATCGGTATTGTTGCCATTCATGTCCGAAAAATACCGCCTGTCGCCACGTTCAGTGGTGTATGTAACCTGTTCGTAAGTTATTTTGTCCGACTTGCGTTTGGTTTCGACGCTCAAACTACCAATATCTTTCGAAAAATTATAGTAATTCAGAAATTGTTTTTTGTCGACAGTAACGCTATCAATAATGGCAATGTTTTCAACTCTCGCCATCAGTCGTTCGCCAAGTGCAGCCTTTTGTACAAGCGCTTCAATTTCGGCCAGCTTTTTATCGTTGGGCTTTAATGTTTCGGCATAAAGCGTGTAGGCCTCAACCGACTGTTGGAAGTGGTAGTTGCGAAAGTAAAGCTCGCCCAAATACAAGTTGGTAAGCGGAAAACGATTGCCCGACAATTGAAAATGACGTATGGCCAACTCGTCGTAGCCCAACTCGTAGCAGCAACGTGCATAACGATAGTTGTTCAAAGCATCGTTGGGTCGGTTGCGCAAAAGTGCTTGGTATATTTCCTTAGCCTTTTGGTATTCTTTTTTATTAAACAATCGCTCAGCTTCGGCGGCCGACTGACCAAATAACTGAACAGAAAGTATTACGCACAAAATTAGAATTGAAAATTTTATTTTCATATTTTTATGTTCAAACTTAAAAAAAACTTTATGTTTCACAAAATGCCAATATTAATATCCTGTATAATTAGTATTGCACAACAATTTAACAACAATCGTGCCTTGAACCTTGCAAAACAATTCGATTTATGTAGTGCTTTCGCTTATCAACTATGTAAACACAATATCATCAATTACCATTGCACCAACAGCAGTGTTGAGCGATTGCACAATATGCTCTTTGCTTAAATAAAGCTCGTGGCGCAATACCGACGACGATAACTTTACATACAACACACGATTGCGTATGTTCAACTGTGTAGTGTATTGTTTTATATTATCGCCCAGCACTTTAGGCCAAGCATCTATCAATCGCTTTTCGTGTAGTTGCTTGTCAAGTTTGTTTTCTTTCAAAAACTGCCCTATCACGTCGCGCAAAAGTTCGGTGTTGTTACGTCTCATATTTTTTTTATCTCAACAAAAGCACCTGACCTACTTGCGGTCCCGATGTAAATGGCATATTGTTCATTACATACAATTTTTCGAGCTTAATAGCATAAGTTTGTGCTATGGAGTACATCGTTTCGTTGGCTTTTACCACATGCACATCGTTGCCTTTGGGTGCGCGGTTGCGCTTAGCCTGTATGTACACTTGCATGCCTGGAGCAAGCACCGAGTGCAAATCAACATCGTTGTATTGACGTATGCGGCGGTCCGATTTATTAAACTCATCGGCTATGCTTGCATAAGTATCGCCCGCTTCGGAAACCACAAAGCGAATGCCTTTATTTTTAAAAACTTGATGCTTGCGCGCAGCTTGCAATGTGCCCATATTGGCATTTGTAGCGCCTTGCACCACAACCCCCGATTGCGCAATATTATTGTTACCAGGCTTACTATTACCTGCTTGCAAATCGTATTTGTGCAATTCGTAAAGCTCAATAATATTGATGAGTTTAAATGCATACGAAGGGTCGGTAGCATATCCCGCACGTTTAAGACCGTGTGCCCAGCCTTTGTAATCGGTCGGACTTAAATCGAACAAATTGGCATAACGTGTGCGTGTGCGCAAAAAATCGGAATGGTCGTTGTACGATTCAAGCACAGTATTGTATTTTCGGAAGCACTCGCCGCGCGCATCGTCGTCGTGTGTGGTAGTTTGCCCACTCCAATTATGGCATTTTATGCCGAAATGATTGTTCGATTTTCGTGCCAATTCGCTTTGCCCAGCACCCGACTCGAGCAAACCTTGCGCCAACTTTATACTTGCCGGAATGCCATAATTGCGTTGCGAGACCATTGCTTCGTCGGCATATTGTTGTATATAATTTAAATATGCTTGATTTCGATTTTGAGCCATTACGGCCACAAATGATATGCATAAAAGAAATGTCAGTAATACCTTCGGTTTGTTCATGTCATCAACATTTAATGATTATTTTGCACAAAAATAGCATTTAAAAGCATTTTAAACAAATAATTTCGAAAGTTATTAATGAAAAAAGCTGCGAAATAAGTTTTTTTCATATATTTGTATAATAATACAAACAAAAAAATACACTTAATTCAATTAATAATTATATTATGGAAGAAAGAAAAGTCATTTGTTATATAAAAGTAGCAAAATATGATGAGTTGAACGACAAAGATAAGCTATTGGTAGATACGGCAAAAAAACAAACCGAAAACGCGTATGCTCCCTATTCAACATTTCATGTAGGTGCTGCTCTTGAGCTCGACAACGACATAATTATTGGTGGCAACAACCAAGAGAATGCTGCCTATCCGTCGGGCTTGTGTGCCGAGCGTGTAGCCATGTTTTATGCCAACGCGCAATATCCCAACACGGCAGTAAAAACAATTGCTATTGCAGCATATACCAAAGGCGAATTTTTGAAAAAACCCATTACACCCTGCGGATCGTGCCGACAAGTATTGCTCGAAACCGAGAACAGATACGAAAAAGATATCAGGGTAATACTTTATGGTACCGATGAAATTATTATTATTAATAATGTAAAAGATTTGTTACCCTTAAGTTTCGAAAAAAGCAGTTTGTAAATCGATTTCTCAAATATGCATGATTTTTAGCATGTAACATTAAAATTGCACCCCAAAAATTTGCTTTTATCGTAAAAAATACATAACTTGCGCAACTTTGAAAAAAGTAGGCTAATATATTATTTACGAAACTCATAAAAAAGCATATGAGCAAAATTAAATTTGAAATCGAATACCTCCTTTCAAACGCATCGGCACAAGTATTGTGGCGTTCCATAGGTACGCCACAAGGCTTATCGGAGTGGTTTTCGGACGGGGTAACTGTGGAAGGCGAAGCATATTGTTTTTTGTGGGACAAACACGAACAATCTGCAAAATTATTAGAGAGCAAATCGAATCAATACATTCGCTTTCAGTGGGACGAAGATGAGGGCACCGACTATTATTTCGAAATAAAAATGTCGAGCACCGAATTGAGCAAAGAATTATCATTACTCATAACCGACTTTGCCGAAGAGGATGAGGTTGATGACTCGAAATTATTATGGAATCAGCAAGTAGAAACATTGTTGCGTAAATTAGGTATTTAAAATATTATTTATAACAAAATAAATCAATGAGTTAACAGTAATGTCGACTCATTTTTTGTTGTATTACCCTGAAGCATTTTTTAGTAAAAAAATGGCGTGCATTAGCTACTGCAAATGTTTTCGGACACAAAACACAACAATTATTACTATCTTTGCAGTCGAAAGTAGGCCGGTTTGTCGCTGCGTCGTTTACCCGACGGAGAGGAAAGTCCGGGCAACACAGAGCACCATACTTCTTAACGGGAAGCTGCTTGCGAGGGCAGAGTAGTGTAACAGAGAATAACCGCCACGAAATTTTGTTTCGGGGTAAGGGTGAAAAGGTGAGGTAAGAGCTCACCGGTATGTTTGGCAACAAATGTAGCCGTACGCCTTATGGGTTGCAAGATCATGTACACCAGCGCTGTAGGATGGCTCGTCCGATGCTGGGGGGTAGATTGCTAGAAGCAAATGGCGACATTTGCTGTAGATAAATGACAAACACTTTGTGCAAACAAAGTACAGAACCCGGCTTATAGGCCTACTTTTTTTTAGCCCCCTAACCCCCTTAGGGGAAAGAGGAACGCAACAAGATATTTTATTTAGATAAAAAATGGAATGAATCGCAAATCTTCAATCCCGATAGCTATCGGGACAAATCTTCAAATCTATATAACTAATATATGCAAAAACTTATTCTATTCTTCATAAAAGCATTTCAATTCCTTACACACGGAATTTGGAGCATAACCGAGCACGAACTTTCGCGCACGCGTCGTTTTGGTTATCGCTTTATACGTATCATCATATTGGCTGTGCGCGGTTTTATCGATGAGCGCCTCAACGTAAAAGCTTCGGCCCTCACCTACTCTATTCTTTTTGCAATTGTACCTATGATTGCCCTTTTGGTAGCCATTGGGCGTGGTTTTGGCGTCGAAAAACTAATTGAGCAATCGCTACAAGATTCGTTTTTTGCACAAGCAAATCTCATTCCTTATGTAATGGCGGCCGTAGGTAGATATCTCGAATCGACCCAAGCGGGCATTTTTGTTGGTATTGGTCTTGCCATACTCATTGTATCGGTCATGAATTTTTTCATACAGGTGGAATTGGCTTTCAACAGCATTTGGCAAGTAAAAAAATCGCGTTCCATAGTTCGTCAGTTTACGCTCTACTTTTCGGCCATGCTCATTGCGCCAATACTCATAGTTTTGTCGAGTGGTTTCACTATATACATCAACAATATTTTGGCCACATCCTCTATTTTTAGCTATTTCAGTCCATTCATTCAGTTTATATTAAAATTCTCGCCCTATGTTGTTAATGGCATAATATTCAGCCTACTGTATATTGTAATACCCAATACCAAAGTAAAAATTGGCAATGGC
>CAZEVV010000141.1:0-8350 GCA_964515675.1 uncultured Paludibacter sp.
TGCTTTTGTGCAACAACAATCCACTTTTGGAGGACGACGCACAAGTATGCCTGTGCAATATGTTTTGCAAGCGCCAAGTTTAGACAAGTTGCAAGAATTTATTCCATTATTCATGCAAAAAGTAAACGAGAACGAAAACTTTGTGATGGCCGATGTTAACTTGAAGTTTACAAAGCCCGAAACACAAATCATTATCGACCGCGACAAAGCGACAATGCTGGGTGTAAGCACGCGCGACATTGGGCACACTTTGCAATATTCGCTCAGCGGACAGCGCATGGGGTATTATTATATGAATGGCAAGCAATATCAAATTTTGGCCGAAATTAATAGACAACAACGCAACACGCCACTCGATTTGCGCACGATTTACCTTAAAAGTAAAACAGGCGATATGATACAGCTCGACAATGTTGTTCGACTTGAAGAAACGGTTGCACCACCGCAACTGTACCGCTACAACCGATTTAGCTCGGCTACAGTAACTGCTGGCTTAGCATCTGGCGTTACCATAGGGCAAGCACTCGACGAAATGGATAAAATAGCCAAAGAAACACTCGACGATAGCTTCCGCACGGCACTCGATGGCGACTCAAAGGCCTTTCGCGAAAGCTCATCGAGCTTGTTGTTTGCTTTTGTTTTGGCACTGATTCTTATTTATTTAGTACTTTCGGCTCAGTTCGAAAGTTTTAAAGACCCACTGATTGTAATGTTTACAGTGCCGCTTGCCATTGCAGGTGCACTCATTTTTATGTGGACATTCGACATTAGTTTGAATATTTTTAGCCAAATTGGTATTATCATGCTCATTGGCCTGGTAGCAAAAAATGGTATTTTGATTGTAGAATTTGCCAATCAGCAACAAAATGTAGGTCTTACAAAAATGCAAGCCATTACAACAGCTGCCGAACAACGTTTGCGCCCAATTTTGATGACAAGTTTATCCACAATACTTGGTTTGTTACCATTAGCCTTGGCAACAGGCGAAGGTGCTAACGGACGCATTGCCATGGGAATTGCTGTTATTGGAGGATTGATAATATCAACTTTTCTTACTTTATTCGTTGTTCCGTCGGTTTATATGCTTATTTCGACTAACAGAAGCAATAAGTAATATGCAATTAATAATTAGAAAATGAAACACGAAAACATGTACATATTAAACACAATAAAAAAAGCGATATTTCACAAAACGATATTATTGTTATTGTGTACAATAAGCTTTGCGAGGGTTTCGGCACAGCAAGCATTGAGTTTAGAAGATTGCATTGGGCTTGCGCTCGAAAACAATTTTCAATTGCGTATAGTGCGCAATTACGAACAAATTGGGCGCAACAACAACAGTTTGGGCAACGCAGGAATGTTACCAACGCTACAGCTCAACTCTGGCGCAAATGCTTCGAACAATAGTATTGAGCGCAATTACAATGATGGCACAAGTGCCGAAACGCAAGAAAACAACAGCAATTTGAATGTAGCACTTAATTTTAATTGGACAATTTTTGAGGGATTTAAACTCTGGAGCAATTACCAAAAGTTGAACGAACTTGAAAAAATGGGCGAACTCAACACCAAAATTAATGTTGAAAATCTTATTGCACAAGTAAGTGCAGGCTATTACAAAATTGTACAAGAAAATATGCGCTTGCAAAACATAAAATCGAGCATTCAACTATCGAAAGAGCGGCTACGCATTGTTGAAGAACGCTATAATATTGGGCAAGCTTCGCGCCTCGACTTGCAACAAGCAAGGGTCGATTTTAATACTGATAGTTCAAAAATTATTCGTCAGAACGAATTAATTAACAATGCAAAAATTGAACTTAAAACTTTGATGGCGCTTAACAACAAAGAAATCGACATTGCACCCATCGAAAAGGCTATTGAAGCCAATTATTTACTCGAAAAAGATGCACTTTGGAAAGATACCGAAATGTCGAACTTGTATTTAGAAAGTAAAAACAAAGAAAAACAAATATCTGAAATTGAGCTAAAAGCTTTACGTGGCAGAAATTTCCCCTATTTACGACTAAATGCAGCTTATGGTTTCAACCAAATGAATTATAGCAATGCCAATATATCGCAGCAAAACAATGCAGGATTGAACTATGGCCTCACGCTTGGCTTTCAGCTATTCGATGGCATGAACAGAGTGCGCGAACAACGCAATGCCCGCATAGCCATCGAAAACAAATCGCTCGAACTTGAACAGCTCTTGAACAATATTCGGGGCGATTTCGAACAACTTTGGATGAGTTATCGCAACAACAACACATTGCGCACTTTAGAAAAAGAGAGTGTTGCAAATGCCGCAGAAAATTATGAAATTGCAATGGAGCGCTACAAATTAGGCAATCTTTCGGGTTTCGAATTGCGCGAAGCACAAAACAATCTTCTTGCAGCCGAAGAGCGCTTACTCGATGTGGAATATCGCATAAAATTGGTTGAAATATCATTATTGCAAATTAGCAACTCGCTTGTGAAAAGTGTTTACATTACAGAAAATAAAAAATGAAGAATGAAGAATGAAAAATGAAAAATGAAAGATGAAAATGAAAAATGAAGTTTTTGAAATACACAACTCTTGTTGCTGATTATCAGAACATTAAAACTTAATTTGTCATCTTAATTAATTCATTGAATATAATTGATTACTTTTGTGGGGGTGTAATCTCTATTGAAATTAAACTTAGAAAGAAAAAAAACTAAGGCTATTTTCATTCATTATAAAAAAGTTCTCACATTATTTTGATAATATTTGTATGAATTATTGGAATTGGACAAAGCAAAAATTAACTCAAAAAAGCACAATTGCACAAATTATGGGCATAGTGTTTTTGGGATTTTTGTGGGAATTAATCGCCTATAGCATTGGACTTTACAGCATATTCCCAAAACTCACACAATTGCTTAACAACACTTTCGATCTTTTCGTACATCCCGATTTTTACATTACGCTCGGCGCAACACTTGCACGAGGTAGTTTGGGTTTTATCATTTCGTTTGCCTTATCGCTAATAGCGGCAATTGCATCATCGCAAAATAGCTTTATCAAACATTTTTTTCAACCAATCGTTGTTGTTTTTCGCTCAATACCCATCATAGCCATTGTTTTAATTGCGATGCTTTGGTTCAACAACAATTTGCTACCTGTTTTCATAGCATTTTTCAGCATGTTTCCCATTATGTATCAAAGCATATTGGGCGGGCTCGAGCATACCGATAAAAAATTGGTGGAAATGGCCAAAGTATTTGCAAAAACAAAGCTCGAAATTTTCAGTAGCATTTACCTTCCATCGGCGCGTGGGCTCATGCTCGATGGTTTGAAAACTGCACTTGGATTTGGTTGGCGAGCCGTAATAATAGGCGAAGTATTGGCACAGCCCATGCGTGGCATTGGCACAAAAATGAAAGAAGCGCAAGCCTTTATCAATATTTCCGAACTCATAGCATGGACAGTTGTTGCCATTATTATTAGTTTTATTTTCGACAAATTGTTATTGTACATAGGCAATTTATCGACAAACAAAAAACTTACAACACATGCACTTACATTTATAAAAGTCGTGAAAAATGACACGCTAACCCTGAAATTCGAGAATTTGCACAAGCAATACGACAATAAAACGATATTCGACAATTTTGATACAGCGATTGACAACAACAAAAAGCATTTGCTCAAATGGGCATCGGGAACGGGAAAAACGACACTTTTGCACATGGTGGCAAATATTGTTGCGCCCGACAAGGGAAACATTAGCTTTGCACCCCACCAAAAAGCAAGTGTAGCCTATTCGTTTCAGGATTTACGCCTACTTCCATGGAAAAATGCAACCGAAAACATAATGTTTGGTTGTCCAAAACATATGTCGCACGAACAAAAAATAGCTTTAGCAAACCATATTATCGACCAACTCGAATTGCAAAACGAGCGCAAGCTTTTAGCCCAACAAATGAGTGGTGGGCAACAACAACGCGTTGCATTGGGGCGAGCATTGGCTGCACAATCCGACATTTTATTGCTCGACGAGCCACTCAATGGCCTTGATGAAGCCACTAAACACAAAACATTCAATTTCATTATTGAATGGACTGCAAGCTACAAACCACTTATTATATGGTCGACTCACGAAAACATAAGTGCAAACAATTTGGAAGGTGCAAGTGAAATTATACTGCATAATTATACGCAAAACGATTAATAATTGAAAAAGAATCAATTTTTACACATATTTACGCATAAAATGCAATGCTACAATTCCATTATTATACTAAATTTGCAAAAAAATAATTTATAAATACATTATACACAGAAAAAAATGGAAAAAGCACCAGATTGTCTTTATTGCCAACGCAATGAATTACAAAAAAGTTTAATGATTGAGATTTGCGATTTAAGCGTTTCTACTTTGTTTTTGTTTCGTGAGCAGTCGCACCCGGGCCGTTGCATTGTAGCCTACAAGGACCATGTAAACGAACTTTTCGAACTATCGGAAGCCGACCGCAATAGCTTTATGGCCGATGTAGCAAAAGTAGCAGCTGCAATGAACAAAGCTTTTCAGCCAGCAAAAATAAACTATGGTGCATATTCCGATAAGTTAGCGCACCTCCACTTTCATCTTGTGCCCAAATATGTTGATGGTATGAGTTATGGTAGCACATTCGAAATGAATCCGCAAAAAACATATTGTAGCGACGAGGAATATGCCGCAATCATTGAAAAAATTACAATGAATTTATAAGCCTAAAAAAAACAGCATCAAAGTAAATTTTGATGCTGTTTTTTTGTTGAAATAATGACATATTATATCGCAATTATCAAATGGGTGTTTCGCCAAATCCCGAAGTCGAACGCTCTTTTTGGTCGTCGTTATTAATCGTTTTCTTCGATTTTTTGGTTTGCATATTCATGCTACCCAAGCGATACGAAACATTGAAACGCAACTCGGTTGATTTTGTAAGGTGAACATCTGTTTTTTGATTGAAAGTTGGGTTTCCTGTATTGGCATCGACACCTTTTGTTGTAATAACAATATGCGAATTAGGCAAATAAACACCACTAAGCGAAACATTGAGTCGTTTTTTAAGAAAATCTTTCGAGAGTGCCATATAACTAAAATAAAATGCCGACTGACTGCCTTGCAATGTAATTTGCGGCAAGTTACCACCACCACCGGTGCTTATACGAAAATCTTTGGGAAGCATAAATGTTGCACCCACAAACAATCGTCCAGTGAGTCCACTATTTTCGAAACTTAAGTTATCGCTTGCCAAAACCAAATAATTAACGGTGGCATTACTGTAAAGATTTAACCAAGGTAAACCGCGATAACTACCGAAAAGGTTTAAACCAAATTGGTCCTTTTTACCAATATTACCATAAGTAATTTGCTGCACAACTTCGCCTGGCTGTATGTACGAAAATTGTTCGATAGCATTATTTACAAACGAATACGATAGTTCGGCTGATAAATTGTATTTTGCAGCAAAGCTACTGTAACCAAAAGTAATGCTATGATTATTTTCGGGGTCGAGTTCTGGGTTACCAAAACTAATATAATTGGGGTCGCGACGATCGACATATGGATTAAGAAAAGCGATACTCGGACGTTGAATGCGTTTGTTGTAACCAAGTTTCAGGTTCTTCATATCGGTAAGTCGATAATTAATAAGTGCCGAAGGCACCAAAGCACCATAATCGCTCGAGAAATTGCGGGCTACATTATCAAATTCGGCTTGCAACCAAGTATATTCGAAGCGCAAACCACCTTTCAAGCTCCACTTACCGAAGTTTCCAGTATAGCTGGCATAAGCACCTGCAATGTCCAATCGGTTTTCGAATCGAGTTGCACTATCAGCCATTATATAAGGTGTAAAAGGACTTGGTTTCGAAAAATCGAAATATGAAAATTCCTCTTCGATATCGCTCATATTTTGTCGCAAAATATATTTAGCTCCAGCTTCGAGCGTTTGCGTTTTGCTTATGGGCACAGTATAATCGAGCTGCGCAGTATGTTCGTTGGTTGATGCGATATTATTGCTTTTACTATATTGTATGAGCCCTGGCTGAGGCTTACTTATATAACTATTGTTCAGCACATTGCTTGCTTCGTAATTACTGCTATTGGGTGTATTGCTTAGTTTGTACGACAAGGTAAGCAATTCGCCTTTACGTTTGAACATATGCTGAAAATCGACACCATAATCAGTGGCACCCCAACTTTGAGTTTGCACACTATTTTGTATATAAGCAAACACTTTATTTCCATCGGCATCGAAATTTTCGGTTGTGGCAACAGTTTCGCTGTTGGGTCGTCCAAACCTACGATTAAACGTTAATGTTAATAAGTTGAGCGAATCAATTTCGTAACTCAACTGTGCATTACCAAATTGCATTGGAGTAATATTATCAACCGTTGCAACCTGCGTACCACGCGCATATGGCGCATTGGGCACATACGATTGTCGCTCGGTAGTAGTTACCACCGGGAACTGTTTATTGTACATATAATTGAAATTGCCCGAAAAACTAAACTTACCACTTTGTAGCATTAAGTTTGCACCTGCACCATACGACCCACGCGACGAAGCTTGCGAACTTATGGTAGCCGAATAACCTTGCGCCGAAGAAGATTGCTGCATAGTAACGATATTGATAATCCCTCCTACTCCCTCGGCATCGTATTTTGCACCAGGCTGTGTTATCACCTCAACATTTTTTACCATGTTGGCAGGCATACTTTTTAATATCAAACCCGGATTATTGTTGAATACCGAAGTTGGTTTACCATTGAGGAAAAATTTAAAATTCGACGAACCTTTCAATTGAATATTGTCCTGCCCATCAACTGTTACCATAGGTACTTTACGCAACATATCGAGCACGGTAGATGTTTTCGACTCAGGGTCCTGCTCTGCATCATAGCTTATTTTGTCGGCTTCAACTTTAATTAATGGACGCACAGCAACAACATTAAGTTCTTTAAGCGCTTCGCCAGCAGGTCCCATGCGCAATTTACCCAAATCAATTTTCGGTTGCGAATCGGCAATTGTAAACGTACGACGAACAGGCGATTGACCAACACACGAAACCATCAAAATATATGTTCCTGGTGACTTGATCTGCGCACTAAACGTACCATCAACATTACCAGCAAAACGGCTAATAACTTGTGTGGGATTTTTTTCGTTATAAACGGCACATGTAACATAAGGCAAAGTTTCGCCCGTAATTGAATCGACTGCCAAGCCCGAAACCTGATAACTTGATTGTTGCGCAAACATACTAAGCGGCAACAACATTATCAATAATAAAAAATAAAGCTTTTTCATTGTTGTAATTGCAATATTTATAATAATTGTTAGATAAAAAAACAAAACTCTTGAAAAATATGTTACTATGCTTTGTTGAAAATCAATAATCATTCATAACAATAAAAACACAGCCGCAAATATACAACTATTTGACACAACAACAAAATATTTTCGATAATTTTTTATCGATAAATGATAAATTTTTAATGTATTTAAACAAAAACACAAATAAAACTTCGAGTTGGTTTGACATCGATATTAAAAACGTAAAACAATAAAAAAATGCCTGCGAATAAATATTCGCAGGCATTTTTTTATTGTTCGATGCTATAAATTACATTCACAATACATTACCACAAGCGTTTTCCGGCATTGAAAGTATAAGAAAAATTGAGCATAAAACTCGCCAAAATATCGTGTGGATAACCCGACCCTACACCACCTTTGCCTTCAATCATGTCGCTAGGCACATAAAACAAATCGAACGAAGCTCCCACTTTAAACTTATCGTAAATATTGTATCGATAACCAATACCCATGGGCACAACTGCTGCCATTACAAAGCCAGGTGTACGTACAGTAGAAGTTTCGTTTACTTTCAATCTTTTCATATAATTGCCATACAAAAACCCAATACCGCCCGTAAGATAAAGTTCATTTGGCTGATAACCAAAATTACTGTTCAAAATATGATACTCGCCACGTATATTGAGTTGAAAAACATCCGATCGAAAAAGGTATTTAGTATCTTCGCGTTCGTATGACGAAGAATGAATAGATATATGTGAGGCAAATTTATAATTATGAAAAATATGATAACCCATACTAACCATTGAATTAGCGGCTTTACCATCCAAAAAAAGATAACTCTCGGATAATGGTGCACCTATATCGCCAATTAGCAGTGTTGAGGGGCCAACACCTAAAGTGATTGAGCGCTCACCAATATTCGAACTTTGGCGTTGCGAAAAAACGCTCAAATTTGCAAACGCAAATAATATGATTAATATCTTTTTCATTTTTAAATTTTTATCAC
>CAZEVV010000142.1:0-8310 GCA_964515675.1 uncultured Paludibacter sp.
AGATATTAAAAAATATATCGACCGCATGTTTTGTATTTTTCCTTTCGAGTTGGAATTTTACGCAAAACATAATTTTAAGGTCGACTACGTGGGTAATCCAACAAGCGAAAAACTACTGCATTACCGCAATAATAAATCGAAAGTTGTCGATTTTTTATCTGATAACGCATGCGATAGTCGCCCAATAATTGCAGTGCTTGCTGGCAGTAGAAAGCAAGAAATACGAAAATGTTTGCCCAAAATGCTGGCAGCAGCAGCACAGTTTACTACACACCAAATTGTTGTGGCAGGCGCACCCGGCATCGATGCCGCATTTTACAAGCCACTTATGGTTGGGGTCGATTCAAAAATTATTTTTGATAAAACGCACGAAATAGTGCAGGCTGCTGATATTGCTATCGTAAATTCGGGTACTGCAACGCTCGAAACGGCCATTATTGGAACGCCACAAGTGGTGGTTTATCATGTAATGTTTGGCCGTTTGGCTTATTGGCTCAAATCCATTGTAATTAAAACCAAACATATTTCGTTGGTCAATATTATAGCGCAAAGAGCTGTTGTTAAGGAGCTTATAGCGCATTTGTTTACTGTTGAAAATATTGTTGACGAGATAAATGAAATACGCAACAATAAAAATTACAATGCCGAAATGAAAGCAGGTTACGACGCAATAGTTGAAGCTTTAGGTACGAAACAAGCAGCTACCGAAACTGCAAATTTGATATACAAATCGCTCAAAAATAAATAGTTTTGTTAAGTTTTAGTTTTTTCTTCTTTGTAATATTTCGATTGTTTTGTTGCACTATGTGTAATAGTTGTAACGCCTAACTATTCTGCAGTTCAATAAGTACATTTTTGAAGTTTTTTTGGGGAAATTGTAGTCTGATATATTACAATGCTTCGCTAGCGGCTTGTATATTTGTTCAATTTTCTACTAAACTCTGCATTTTATTCATTTCTCGAATTACTGTCGCGACTAGCAGCGGTTTTGTATTTGCCTAATGGAGCTGGAGTAGGGGGTTGAGAGCCTTCTTTGCACAAGCAAACTATGAAATTAGTTTTTCTAACATAAATTAACGCCTTCGCAATACCAAGTTTGTACTTTTTAGCGCAATTTCACGTTAAAGTATTTGCAGATTTTATACATTGAAATACTGATATTTATATTTTGCATAAAAAGCAAAATATCGTATATTTGCAGGATTAAAATAATGAATTGACGAAAAAATAATATGATAGACTACATAAAAGGAACAATAACTGAGTTAACACCCGCCTTTGCAGTATTAGAAACAGGCGGTGTTGGTTATTATATCAACATTGCACTTCCCACATACACAACACTTTCGGGTAAGGAATCGACCAAACTTTATGTTTACGAAGTGATAAGAGAAGATGCTCATTTGCTTTTTGGTTTTACAAATAAAATTGAACGAGAGTTGTTTTTGCTGCTCATCTCGGTATCGGGGGTAGGTGCCAATACGGCTCGAATGATTATGTCGTCGTACACAGCCAACGAAATTAAGGATATGATAGCCAGCGGCAATGTTACAGCACTGAACGCAATTAAAGGCATTGGCGCAAAAACTGCACAACGCATTATTGTTGATTTGCGCGATAAAATTCTTAAAATTGGAGGTAACGACCAAAGCGAACTTTTTGTAAATAACAGTAATTTAATTCGCGAAGAGGCAGTTTCGGCACTTGTAATGCTTGGTTTTGCTGCTAATGCTTCGCAAAAAGCTGTGGATAGCTTGCTCAAAGGACAACCCGATTTAAAGGTAGAGCAATTAATTAAAATGGCGCTCAAAATGCTATAGCATTCGCGTATTTATTTGTAATAGAATTGTTTGGAATATATAAAATTGTAAAAAATTGCATTGTATGCACATTCTGAAAAAATATTTTACATTCATCATATGCTGTGTTTTAATAGTAAGTTCGGCTTACGCAATTATAAACACCGAATTTAAATCGTCGTTTGCGGCTGAAAATGCTGTGCAGGACGATAATTTTGCACCCGATACTACCAAAAAATTCCCAATATCGAAAGTTAAGGTTCAGAGTGCCGAGGATGTAAAGCCCAAAATACCATTGGATGCGCCTATGCCCGATAATGTACGCACCGAGTTGGAATATGATGTGCGCACTGGAAACTACGTTTTTCGTTCGTATGTTGGAAATATGGAAATTGCTACGCCTTTCAGTATGAACGAAAGCGAGTACTTCGACTTTTCGGGACGACGCGAGATGCAAAGTTATTGGCGCGAAAAAAATAGTACGCTCGAAATAAACAACGAAGATAAGTTCTCGGTAACCGATATGAAATTTGATATTGGTCCTGCCGATAAAGTTTTTGGCCCTGGTGGTGTGCAAGTGCGCACGCAAGGTTCGGCCGAATTGGTTTTTGGTATTCGTCAGAATAGGATCGACAATCCTGCACTTACCGAACGTATGCGCAAATCGACAACGCCGGATTTTGATATGAAAATTCAGATGAATGTTACTGGTACTGTGGGCGATAAACTAAATTTTGGTATGAATTATAATACCGAATCGACCTTTGATTTCGACCAGAAAATGATTAAAATGGGCTTTAAGGGCAAGGAAGATGATATTATTCAGAACATACAAGCGGGTAATGTGAGTTTGCCGCTTACAAGTTCGCTTATCAGCGGTAGCACTTCGCTTTTCGGTATCAGAACCGATTTAAAATTCGGAAAACTTCAGGTGTCGGCCATTGCTACACAGCAGGAGTCGGAAACTAAAACGGTAAGCACCAAAGGTGGCGCTCAAATGACCGAATTTAGCATTGGTGCTGATGCTTACGATGAAAATCGACATTTTTTTCTTGCACACCATTTTCGCGAAAGCTACGAAACTTCTATGGCAAAGTTGCCATTTGTGGCTTCGGGCATTACCATTAATCGTATCGAAGTGTGGGTTACCAACAAACGAGGAAATTTTGAGCAGGCACGTAATATTGTGGCCTTTATGGATATGGCCGAACCTATGCGCATCGACAATAATTATTGGTCGACAGGGGCAACGAGTAGTTTGCCTAGCAATAGCGCCAACAAATTATATGGCCAAGTTACTGCGCTCGATGGAGTGCGTAATGTGCAAATAATTAATAACTTGATGACTCAAAATTTTGGTGCTTTTGGCATTTATGGCGGGCAGGATTACGAGAAAATTGAAAGTGCTCGACGTCTTGATGCTTCTGAATATACGCTTAATAGTGGTTTGGGTATTCTTTCGTTGCGCAATACACTAAACCCCGACGATATTTTGGGGGTAGCATTCGAATATACTTATGGCGGAAAAGTTTATCAGGTGGGCGAGTTTTCGACTGATGGCATTGCTTCGCCAAATGCTTTGATGGTAAAATTACTCAAAAGTACCAATCAATCGCCAGGTACGCCCATGTGGGACTTGATGCTGAAAAATGTGTATTCGCTGGGTGCTATGCAATTGCAAAAAGAAGATTTTGATTTGCGCATTGTGTATCGAAACGATTCGGTTGGTACCGAGCTACAGTATATTACCGAAGGTGACATTCAGAACCAACTATTACTCAGGGTGATGAATTTAGACAGGTTGGATGCGCGCGAAAACCCAAATCCTGATGGACGTTTCGACTTTATCGAAGGATTTACGGCTTTGTCGTCGAGTGGACGAATCATTTTTCCTGTACTTGAGCCATTTGGTGAGCATTTGGCTCGAAAAATTAACAATCCAGCCATTGCTGATAAATATGTTTTCAGAGAACTTTACGACTCAACATTGGTGGTGGCACAAGAAATGAGTGAGAAAAACAAATTTCGCTTAGTAGGAAAATATAAAGCTTCGAGTGGGTCGGAAATTCGTTTGAATGCTATGAATGTGCCTCGTGGTTCGGTAACGGTTACCGCTGGTGGCGCTACATTGGTCGAAAATGTCGATTATACGGTCGATTATAATATGGGTACTGTTAATATCCTCAATCAATCGCTCATCGAGTCGGGCACAAATATAAACGTCAAACTCGAAAATCAATCAATGTTTAGCATGCAACGTAAGTCGCTTGTGGGTACCAATTTATTGTATCAATTCAACAAAGATTTTAGTGTTGGTGGTACCATAATGCATTTGTCCGAACGCCCTCTTACAGCAAAGGTGAATACTGGCAACGAACCTATTTCAAATACAATTTGGGGTATGAATACTGCTTGGCGCACCGAGTCGCAATGGCTTACAAATATGATTGATAAGTTGCCTTTTGTAAATGCAACAAAACCTTCAACAATAGCATTTAATGCCGAATTTGCACAATTAATACCTGGTCATTCAAAAGTTATAGGACGACAAGGTTTGGCTTATATCGACGATTTCGAATCGACAAAATCGAGCATTAATATCAATTATCCAATGAATTGGTATTTGGCTTCAACGCCTTACAGTCCGTCGCCAGACGCAATGTTCCCCGAAGCTGCCTTTAGCGACGATTTGCGCTATGGTTACAATCGTGCTTTGTTGGCTTGGTATTTTGTCGACCCTGTTCTCAATGCTCGCCGTGGCAATCGTCTTACTCCCACCAATTTACTCAACAACAAAGAGTCGCAATCCAATCATTACACGCGCGATATTCAGGTGCAAGAAGTTTTTCCGAACCGTAATTTTATACCCGGTATGGAAGCGCCTCGACTCACAGTAATGAATCTTTCGTACTATCCTCGTGAGCGTGGCCCTTATAACCTTGACGTTGATGGCATGGACGAAAATGGGTTTTTGCGTAACCCCGAAAAACGTTGGGGGGGGATAATGCGCAAACTCGATGTTACCGATTTCGAAACAGCCAATGTCGAATATATCGAGTTTTGGATGATGGATCCATTTATATACGATAAGGACAAAACGCAAAAAGGTGGAGAGTTGTATTTTAACCTTGGAGATATTAGTGAGGATATTTTGAAAGATGGTAAAAAATCGTTCGAACATGGATTACCATTAGACGATGATCCGACGAAGTTCGACATTACTAAATGGGGGCGCGTACCTCGCAGTCAGAGCAATGTGCGTGCGTTCGACAATACACCAGGAGCCCGCCAAAAACAAGATGTGGGTCTCAATGGTTTATCAACCGAAAACGAGTTTAAGTTTCCAACATTTAGCGACTATGTGAATAGTGTTCGTGCGAAACTTACACCGCAAGCACAACAACGCATGCTCGACGATCCGTTTTCGATACTCAACGACCCTGCAGGCGATAATTATAGTTTTTATAAAAGTACTTATTACGATAATATTAATGCCGATATATTAACGCGTTACAAACGATTCAATGGTACCGAAGGTAATTCGCCTGATGCTATTGAAAATCAGAACGAAAATTATCCTACAACTGCTACATCATTGCCCGATATTGAAGATATTAATGGCGATAATACTTTGAGCGAGTTCGAAAGATATTTTCAGTATAAAGTAAATATAAAACATGGCGAACTCGAGATAGGTCGCAATTATGTTGTGGATGCTTATACCACAAATGTTAGTTTGGCCAATGGTAATGTGGAGCCTGTAACTTGGTATCAGTTCAAAATTCCGATACGCGATGTAAGTCCCGAAAATAGGGTTGGGAATATCCGTAATTTCAAATCGATTCGTTTTGTTCGTATGTTCCTCACTGGTTTCGAAGAGGAGGCGCACTTGCGTTTTGCAACACTCGATTTGGTGCGTGGCGAATGGCGCCGTTTCAACAAAGATTTGTTTTCGACTACAAAGCCACCTACAACCATAGGTGCTTTGGATGTGCAAGCTGTAAATATTGAGGAAAATTCCGATAAAAGTCCGGTGAATTATGTATTGCCACCGGGTGTCGATCGCGTTGTGGATCCAGGCCAGCCTGCACATATAAAACTCAACGAGCAGTCGATGGTGCTCAAAGTAAACGACCTTGCACCAGGCGACGCGCGTGCAGTTTATCGCAATACAAGTTATGATATGCGCCAATACAAACGCTTACAAATGTTTGTACATGCCGAAAAATTTATCGACGACGCTACCAATTTAAAGGATAATGATTTGGCTATCTTTGTGCGTTTGGGTTCGGATATGACGAACAACTATTACGAGTACGAAATTCCGTTGCGCCTTACGCCACATGCAAGATACAACGATGCCATACCTGCTGATAGAGCTGCAGTGTGGCCTATCGAAAATATGTTGGATGTTGCATTTGAGGCATTTACACGTGTAAAAAACAATAGAAATAAAGCTAAGAATCCTGGCAATGTTGATGTGCAAAATTATATACCATACGTTGAATTTGATTTGGATAAACCGAATAATAAAATTACTGTTTTGGGTAATCCGAGTATAGCCAATGTCGAGAATATTATGATTGGTGTGCGCAATCGTAACAACGATGGGCCATCAAAATCGGGCGAGATATGGATTAACGAGTTGCGCATGTCGGAATTCGACCATGATGGTGGATCGGCTGCTTTGGCAAATCTAGCCATTGGTTTGTCGGACATTGCTGCTATCAATGTTTCGGGGCGCTACGAGTCGGCTGGTTTTGGTGGCATCGAAAGCAATGTGCTCGATCGCCGCATGGACGATTTATATCAGTTGAATTTTGCTGCAAATCTTGATGCGGGTCGCTTTTTGCCCGAAAAAGCAAAAATTCAATTGCCTACCTATTTTTCGTATAGCAATGAAACACTTACGCCAAAATACAATCCGCTTGATGAAGATATTTTGATGAAAGATGCGCTCGCAAATGCACCCAATCGTTTGCAACACGATTCGCTTTTGCTATTGTCGCAAACTGTAAGTACTTCAAAAAGTTTCAATGTAACTGGAGCTCGCATCAATATTCGCAGTAAAAATCCGCAATTCTACGATCCTGCTAATGTTACTGTAACGTATGCCTACACGGCCACCGAGCAACACAATACCGAAATTGAACGTAACTTAGTAAAACAAGAGCGTGCTGCCATTAATTATAGTTATAGCTTTCAGGCAAAACCTTGGGAGCCATTCAAAGCTTCGAAGGCATTGAGCAAGCCTGCATTTAAAATAATTCAAGAGTTTAATTTGAACTATTTACCGCAGTCGATAAGTTTTAATACTGATATGAATAGGCATTTTACACAAGTGAAATTGCGCGATTTTGACGGTGTGGCCATCGACCCCGAATTTAATATGAGTCATAGCAAAGATTTTATGTGGAATCGTCAATTCGACATTAAGTATGATTTGACAAAATCATTGAAATTTAGTTTGCAAACTGCCATGAATGCTAATATCGAAGAGCCATATTATGTGCCCGAATTTGGTCGCGATTATTACGACGAGTGGCGCGACGAAGTTTGGAAAAGCATTCGTAAATTGGGGCAGCCTTATACCTATCAACAAGTGTTTAGCGCAACTTGGAATTTACCTATTAACAAAATTCCAATTTTCGACTGGATAACTTCGAATGCAAGCTACAACTCTACATATGGATGGAATCGTATGGCGAAAATAGAGGGCGATACCGAAATAGGAAATATTGCTTCGGGTATGGGGTCGTGGCAGTTGGATGGGCAGTTCAACATGGAAACATTGTACAATAAAATTGGCTTTTTGCGCGATGCCAACAAGCGTAACAATACTATCCCAAATCCAATGCAGCAAAAGTTCGAGCCGCGTACCTATAAGCAAGTTGTTAAGCTCGAAGCCGACAAAAAAATGGTGATAAATCATCGCTTGGGTAGCGAAAGTTTCCGATTGACAGCTCTGGATAAAAATGGTAACCCAACTGCTATCCCGTTTAAAACGGTAAATGCTACCACTATCGAACTCAATCCACGTGTTTCGGCTGATAGTGTGCAGTTGAGCATTGTTACAACAAATCCTGCCGACCGATCGTTTGCAGCCAAAACATTCGATTTTACAGCCGGATTGTTGATGATGGTGCGCCGTGCTTCTTTCACTTATCGCGAAACCAATAATATGGTGATGCCAGGCTTTAAACAACAAGCTGGTTTTATGGGGCAAGAGAAAACGGCGAATGGTATGTTTGCACCAGGCTACGACTTTGTTTTTGGTTTTTTCAACGAGTCGACCATCGAGCGCGCTATGCAAAACGATTGGCTTGTAAGCAACGAATCGGTTATCAATCCTATAACAATGGCCAACACTTCCGATTTTGATTTTCGTTCGAGCCTTGAACCAATTCGTGGGTTTAAAATTGAATTGAGTGCACGCCGATACATTGCGGCAAATACTTCTATACAATATATGTTTGCTGGTATGCCACGCACATTTAATGGTAGTTATAAT
>CAZEVV010000143.1:0-8256 GCA_964515675.1 uncultured Paludibacter sp.
ACCGCACATTGCCGAAGAATTGTACCATGTGTTGGGCAGCGAAGGCACAGTTTTCGATGCGAGTTTCCCTGTGTGCAACGAAGCCCATTTGGTGGAGAACTCAGTGAAATATCCAATTTCGTTCAACGGAAAAGTGCGATTCACGCTCGAATTGCCAGCCACAATGAGCAAAGAAGAAGTGGAGAAAATAGCACTAAGCAACGAAAATACATTAAAACAATTGGATGGAGCAACACCCAAAAAAGTGATTGTTGTGCCAGGTAAAATTGTGAATATTGTAATGTAATATTGGCCATTTAAAAAATATTAGTTCAATAAACTATTCAAATGCAAGATAGCACGAAAAACAAATCCCCTGAGCCCGAAGTGGTTCGGGGATTGCGTTCTCCAAAAATTTTTGATAGCTACCGAAGTGTGCACCTGCAAGTGCGTGAGTTCATTTTTATAGCTTTGGGTTTATTTATGTATGCTGGTGCCTGGAAAGCATTTTTGTTGCCGCACCAAATTACGGGAGGAGGCGTTGCAGGTATAGGTGCATTGGTATATTATGCTGCCAATATACCTATGTCGGTAACATATTTTGCTATAAATGCCATTTTGCTATTAATTGCCATACGCTCTGTTGGTCTAAAATTTAGCATACGCACCATTTATGGTGTATCGGTGCTAACTTTTTTCTTTTCGATAATTCCCGAAGCGCCCTTAGGCACTTTTGTGGGCGAAAATGAAAATTTTATGGCATGTATTGTTGGTGGATTAATTTCGGGCGCTGGCATTGGTATCGTTTTCATCAACAATGGCAGCTCGGGTGGTACCGATATTATTGCCAAAGTGGTAAATAAATATCGTAATATCACACTTGGTCGTATTTTGCTTTATTGCGATGTGGTGATTATTTCGTCGTCGTATTTTTTAGAATTTGGTAGTATTGAGCGCATTGTGTACGGACTTACAGCGCTAACAACAACAACATTGGCTGTCGATATGGTGATCAATGGTGTGCGTCAGTCGGTGCAGTTTTTTATTTTTTCGAAAGAGTATGAGCAAATTGCCAATGCCATAAACTCCGAGGTTGGACGCGGCGTAACCATTTTGGATGGCATGGGTTGGTATTCGAAAAAGCCAGTGAAAGTAATTACAGTGTTAGCACGCAAAAACGAATCGGTAAAAATTTTCCGTTTGGTGAAAAACATCGACCCCAATGCATTTATTTCACAATCGTCGGCCATTGGTGTGTATGGCGAAGGATTTGATGTGATAAAGGGGAAGTGATTTTTAATTTACGATTTAAAAATTTACGATTTACGATTGGGATAGAATGAAATTTTAATTTACGATTTAAAAATTTAAAATTTACAATTGCTATTATAAGTGATTAATAGAAGAAGTAATTATCAAAAATATTGAATAAAGCATAAACGATGAATCAACGCTCTTTCCCTCTCCCCCCGAAAGACGGGGTAAATTCGGAGAGGGTCAAGGAGAGATGATATTTAAACAAATGGGCGACAATCTGAAATACAAGATGATAGGTGCACTTAAATGGAGTACCATCGACAGGTTTGGACAGCAAGGCGTGCAATTTTTTATTGGCATGTTGCTGGCTCGTTTGCTTAGTGCCGACGATTATGGTTTGATAGGCATGATAATGATTTTTGTAGCCCTATCCTATGTTTTGGTGGATAGTGGTTTTGCACAGGCTTTGGTGCGCAAAACCGATGCTACCAACTTGCACTACGACAGTGTTTTTTATTTCAACCTCATTATTTCAATTTTGCTGTATGCCATTGCTTATTGGGCAGCGCCGCTCATTGCCCATTTTTTTAATCAACCTGCTTTAGTTGCAATTTGCCGTGTGCTTTTTTTAGCTATAATATTTAATGCCTTGTATTTGGTGCAGTTTACGCGATTAAGCAAAGCGCTTAATTACAAAAAACTTGCCCAAATCAATCTCATTTCCACACTCATAAGTGGCAGTATTGGTGTTTGGGTAGCCATTGTTTACCGCAATGCATGGGCTTTGGTAGTGCAACAATTGGCCTATCATTTTTTCCGCTTCGTTATGTCGTTTTTGTTGGTCGATTGGCGGCCCGGTTTGAGTTTTTCCTTCGCAGTTATTAAAGATTTTTCGAAGTTCAGTCTTCACCTTTTGGGTACATCGGTGCTCAACGTGCTTTTCAATTATATTTATGTATTAATTATCGCACGTTTTTATCCACGCAGCGAAGTAGGTTACTATACGCAGGGCAACAAACTCAACGAAACATTCAATTTCAGCATACAAGCCATACTTATAAGCAGCAGCTATGCAATGTTTTCGCAAATACAAAACGACGACGAACGCATGCGCCGCATTTTTAGCGAACTCACAAAAAAAACGGCACTTATTACAATGCCTTTGGTTTTGTTTTTGCTCACCATAGCGCATCCCTTTATCGATGTGGTATGGACCAGCAAATTTGCAGCCTCGGCACCCTATTTTCAGATGCTGTGTTTGGCAACACTTTTCAACCCATTTTATTCGCTTACCATTACGGCACTCAATGCACGTGGCAAGTCGAAAATCACTTTCCGACTCGAATTTATGAAAAAAGCCCTCATGTTATTGTCTATTTTTGTGGCATTTCGATGGGGAATAATGCCCATGCTTTGGGGTTATATAGCCGCAAGCACTATGAGTTTTGTGGCAGCAATGTTAGTTTTTGATGGCGAATTAAAACTCCGCATTAGCGAGCAAGTTAAAAATTTCATACCCGGATTGTCCATCGGTTTAGTTATTGCCATACTTAGTTTTATGGTGGGTTTGTTGCAACTCAATAGTTTTATAAGTTTGTTTTTGTCGTCGACTGTTGCCATAATTGTTTATGGATATGTGGTGTATAAATATTATAACGAAATATTTCAAAAAATGATAAACTACGTGCAGCTAAAACGCCAAAAAGTAAAATAGCTATATTGAAAAATGTGTTTTCTTAAATATATTCATAAAGATCTAATCTACAAATTCATCAATCCCGATAGCGATCGGGACAAATTATTCAAATTCATCAAATTCACCAATCCCGATAGCGATCGGGACAAATTCATCAAATCTTCAACCTCATCAAAAATCCCCTACAATATCTTTCCCAATTAAAAAGTAAACCAAAACTAAAATTATTTGTTTATACAAAATGGAAAACACAAACAGATTAATACACGCTCAGAGTCCGTACCTGCAACAGCATGCAAGTAATCCAGTGGATTGGTACGAGTGGGGCAACGAAGCTTTGGAAAAAGCAAAGACTGAAAACAAACCCATTATAATCAGCATTGGGTATGCAGCTTGTCATTGGTGTCATGTGATGGCGCACAAATGCTTCGACGATTACGCTATTGCAGCACTTATGAATGAATATTTTGTGTGCATAAAGGTCGATCGTGAAGAGCGTCCCGACATTGATCAAGTGTATATGGAGGCTGCGCAAATGCTTACAGGCAGTGGCGGATGGCCGCTCAATGCAATTGCTTTGCCCGATGGCCGACCATTTTTTGCAGGGACATATTTTCCTCCAACGCAATGGACATCGGTGCTCGAGCAAATTGCACATCTTTATGCTAACGATTATTCAAAAATT
Organism: uncultured Paludibacter sp.; assembly: GCA_964515675.1. GTDB lineage: Bacteria > Bacteroidota > Bacteroidia > Bacteroidales > Paludibacteraceae > Paludibacter. The sequence continues at coordinate 3,618 of CAZEVV010000143.1, forward strand.
TTGCATGCCGCCGAGTCGCTCACGCAAGCTATCAATAGAGATTTGCAGCACTCGAGCAAGGATGATGCTGAATTTGATATGGAGGATTATCACAAGGCTTATCAAAACCATGTGCAAAATGTTGATTTTGTGGAAGGAGGTTACAAAAAAGCTCCAAAGTTTATGTTGCCAGTTGGACTTTCGTTTTTTTTACAATACAATTATTTCACACAAAACAACGAAGCACTGAAAGCGCTTACAGTAAGTTTGGATAAAATGGCTGCTGGCGGCATTTACGATCATTTGGCAGGTGGATTTGCTCGCTACTCGACCGACGAAAAATGGCTGGTGCCACATTTCGAAAAAATGTTGTACGACAATGCACAGTTAATTTCGCTTTATGCAAAGGCTTTTCAGTTGACTGCCAGCCTTGTATACGCTAATGTTGTGAAACAAAGCATTGCATTTTGCGAAAATGAATTAAGTAGTGGCGAACCTTACTTTTTTTCGGCCATCGATGCCGATAGCGAACACGAGGAGGGTAAGTTTTATGTGTGGACAAAACGCGAAATAGAAAGCTTACTTTCGCCCGAAATGCATGCCCCATTTTGTAGTTATTACAATATTACCGATAAAGGCAATTGGGAGGACGAAAAAAATATATTACATAATACAAAAAGCTTGGATAAAGTTGCGTTTGCATTCGATATGGAAGTTGATGCACTGCATGATTTACTTGCACGTGCTAAGCAAGTGTTATTTGCACAAAGGGCTTTGCGTGTGCGTCCAACCACCGACGACAAAACAATTTGTGCTTGGAACGCGCTCATGGCAAGTGCCTACTGCGACGCCTACAGAGCTTTGGGTGATGAAAAATATCGCGAAAAAGCATTACAGATGATTGCATTTATGCAACAAAATATGAGAACCGAAAGTGGTGGTTTGTGGCGTATTTATAAAGATGGACGAAGTTCGATTGATGCTTTTCTCGACGATTATGCTTTTTTTGCAAAAGCACTGATAGATGTTTATGAAATTAGTTTCGACGATAAATTGATTGACGAAGCGCGCAAAATATGCGATTATGTTTTGCTTCATTTTTTTAATGATAACAGTGCATTGTTGTATTATACATCCAACTTGTCGGAACAATTGGTTGCTCGTAAAACCGAAAGCACTGACAATGTTATCCCATCGTCGAATGCAACAATGGCGCATGTGTTTTATAAACTCTCGCAATATTGTGCCGACGATTTGTTGGGCAGCAAAGCGCACAAAATGCTTGGTTGTATGCGCAACGAAACACAAATGTATGGTGCGCATTTTGCCCTTTGGGCCGAGCTTTTGGGGTTGTTTGTAAATGATAGTGTGCAAGTTGTGATAAGTGGTCCAGAGCACGACATTACGCGCAAAAGTATGCAGCAAAAATATGCGCCAAACGAAATATATGCAGGTGGTATAAGCTCTACCTTAGCGCTCTGCCAAAATCGCATGGGTGGCAACAAAACTAAGTTGTATCGCTGTGTGAATAATGTTTGCGAAATGCCGGTGATTGTTTCAGGTTAAGCGTTTTGAGTAATGAGTTCTGAGGTACGAGTAGGAATACTTTTCTAACCCCGATAGCCTTGGTGATATTTCTTGACTTTCATTTTTCGTTTTTCATTTTTCATTTTTTTAATCATATGTCAATAAATAAAACAATACAATTTGATTGCCCATGGCCAGGGAATGATGTTTTGATGCAGGAATATCACGATAATGAGTGGGGCAAACCTGAACACGACGACGATAAGCTTTTCGAACTTTTTGTGCTCGAAGGTTTTCAGGCGGGTTTGAGTTGGAGAACAATACTGCACAAACGCGAAAATTTTCGTCGAGCGTTTGATAATTTCGATGCAAAAACGATATCGAATTACGACGAACATAAATTTGCTTCACTCATGCATGATAGTGGCATTATTCGAAATAGATTAAAAATTGCTGCAACCATAACTAATGCGCAAGCTTTTCTGGCGTTAAAAGCCGAAGGTGTTAGTTTCGATCAATTTGTGTGGCAATTTACTAATTACAAAACTATTGACGAGCAATATTTAAGCATGAGCGAAGTGCCATGTAGTACACACGAATCGAAAATGATGAGTAAAGCTTTACTGAGTAAGGGTTTTAAGTTTGCTGGGCCAACCATTTGCTATTCGTTTATGCAAGCCATAGGTATGGTAAACGACCATTTGAAGCATTGTACAAAAAGACATATTTGAAATACTTCAATAATTCAGGTTCCCTGCCTTCAGTAGGCAAGCTCATATCGAAAACTTTGCTTCGCTTGTTTTCTCATTCGGGATGATAAACGCCACTAGCGCGAATTTGCAATCTGTGCTACTATATAATGGCAATTTTGCAAATTCGAGCCAGCCAATGCTAAAATAATTATTTGCAAAAATAATTAATAATTTTAAATAATCAAAACAAATTATCTTTCCCGAATGAATGCTAGGCTAATATTCAAACCTTATTACTAAAGCAGTAAATCTTTCAAACCTGATAGTAATCAGCATGTATTAATGAAACATATATTCTTTTTCAATAATCGAATTTTTATTGTATTTGTTACAGTTTTACATAATTTTTTTATTTATCTTTGCAAATTGAAAATTGTAATGTAATATTTATGCAATATTCAAACTGAATTAATATTTTTATACAAATTTAAAAATGAATCATATGTTTACCGAAAAAGATTTAGCATTGTTTAGTAAAAAGGGTCTGTCATTATCTCAGATCGAAAGTCAAATTAAGGCATTCGAAACGGGTTTCCCTTTTTTGAATATTGCTGCAGCTGCCTCCCCCAATAAAGGTATTACCATGTTACAAAATAGCCAACTCGATGATTTGTTGAACGATTGGGATAAGTATTTGGCTACAAATGCAACCATATTGAAATTCGTTCCAGCATCGGGTGCTGCAAGTCGTATGTTTAAAGACTTGTTCGAGTTTGTTGATGGACCATCCGAAACACCCAATAATAAAGCGATACAACAGTTTTTCGACGACATAAATAAGTTTGCTTTTGTTGATGAACTCAACGAAAAATGTATTTCGAACACTGGTATGTCGATAAACGAACTTATGACACAAGGCAAGTACAAAACGATAATTTCGACTTTGCTCGACAAAAGCGGTTTAAATTATGGTGCTTTGCCCAAAGGGCTTCTGCTTTTTCATTCGTATGCCAATGGTAAACGCACACCACTACAAGAGCATTTGGTAGAAGGTGCAATGTATGCAGCCAATGGCAACAACGAGGTGAACATTCATTTTACTGTTTCTGCTGAACATCGTGTATTATTCGAAAAACATTTAAAGGATAGTTTACCAGCTGTCGAAAGTGCTTTTGAGAAGAAATATATCGTTAGTTTTTCCGAACAAAAGCCATCGACCGATACCATTGCTGTCGACGAGCATAATCAGCCTTTCCGCGAAAACGATGCTATTGTTTTTCGTCCCGGTGGACATGGTGCACTTATCGAAAATTTAAATGACTTGGATGCAGATGTGATTTTCGTAAAAAACATCGATAATGTTGTGCCCGACTCGTTGAAAAACCCAACAATTATGTACAAAAAAATGATTGCTGGCTTGTTGGTAAATCTGCAAAAGCGTTGTTTCGAATATCTTAAAATGCTTGATAAAAATGTACTTACACAAGAAGAATTGGCTGAAATTGAAGCGTTTGTTGTCAGCGATTTAAATAATACAACACCACAAAATCTGCCCAATTCGGAGTTGAAGGCTTACTTATATGGCAAGCTCAATCGTCCGATACGGGTTTGTGGCATGGTGAAAAATACTGGCGAGCCTGGTGGCGGTCCGTTTATTACCGAAAATGCAGATGGAAGCTTCTCGACACAAATTTTGGAGAGTTCGCAAATTGATTTGAGCGACCCCGCCGAAAAGCAAAAAATGATGGAAGCCACGCATTTCAATCCAGTAGATTTGGTTTGCGCTGTGAAAAACTATAAAGGCGAAAAATTCGACTTAACACAATTCGTCGATCAACGTACTGGTTTTATTTCCGAAAAATCGAAAAACGGACGAGCACTTAAAGCTCTCGAGTTGCCAGGCTTGTGGAATGGTGCGATGAGTAATTGGAACACTGTTTTTGTTGAAGTGCCAATTACAACTTTCAATCCAGTGAAAACGGTGAACGATTTGCTTCGCATCGAACATCAATAATTGTTTTGCAAAAAAATACAGCAACTTAACGCCTGCTCAAACTCCTCTCAATAACCCTCACCACAGCATAAGTTGGTAATAATTAGGGAATATGTTGGGTAGTGGCAGAGCTGTATTTTGTGTAATTTATACGTTTTAATTTGGATTAAAATTGTTTTTTCATTTTAAATCGCTAATTATCACATTAGGCAAAATAGATTTATCAAAAAAAAGCGACCTCGCAGCATTAGCTGTTGGGTCGCTTTTTTGGTGCTATAACGCTTTAGTTGAATTATAATGTTGAAACCTTACATTTAATTCTGCCTTTTACAGGTCAGTGCGTATCAGATCCTATCATCTCATTGAATTATAAACTCCGCGCAAGCAGCGCAGTCAGACGCAAAGAACGCAATTTGCTAAGCTGCAACGAAAAACGGCTAAGTTTTTT
>CAZEVV010000144.1:0-8231 GCA_964515675.1 uncultured Paludibacter sp.
CCTCAACTGGCCGACGGAAGTGAAAATGACTTGGGTAATATCCCCAATAATAAGGCGATGACCAAACATATGTACGCGGACGCCATAGCCAGCTAACGATGCGTGGTGTTCGTACAAATACAGGTTCAATTATATAATTGTATCCATACATGTATGGGTCGCCAATAACTTGTACGTGGTGTCTGTTATATCTGTCACGTTCAACAACTATGGTTGCAACATCCTGAAAAATGTCACGTTCCAATACTGCTTGAATAACGATTACATTAACATTGTTTTCGCGTGCTTCAATTACTCTTAGGTAATCGATCATGCCATCCATGTTTAAATCTAAATTCGAAACCCTATTTTCGTATGAGTTTATTCTTTTCTCGAAATCAGCCAAATTTCTCGATTCTCCAAATATCGATGCTATGGCTTTGAGGTCTAAATCATAACTTATGTCGTAGGATGTAGCTTCTACAGTTATGTTTCGCCCTTGGGCTGCTAGTTGAGTAATAGCTGATAACATCAGTACTACTAACATTGTTGCTGTGCGTGTTTTCATGATTATTTATTTTAATGATGATTTAATTTGTTTTTTTACTGTTATTCGATAAATACCAATTATTGTGCCAAAGTAATTGTTTTTGCAAATGCTCTTGTACTGTGTTGTTTTTTAGTGTATTAGTTGTAGTGTTGTTTTTGTGTTTCGTTTTTTTTATTTAAATTTGTCGCTTCAATAGCATTTGTATGATGCATTGCATTAAATAAATGATGCATTCTTTTGTATGCATGTGTAAAAATTTTAAAATAAACATAATATACTATATGGCAACAACCGACCTCATAATTATTATTGCAGTTAGCATAGGCTTTATTTTGGGCTTTTTCAAAGGTTTTATAAAAGAATTAGCGGCAGTTGTTGCTGTGATTGCAGGTGTTTATGTGGCGCGAATGTTTAGTCCTAGCTTGGCTCAAATGCTACAAGCCAACACCGATGTTACGCTATCAACAGCGCAAGCCATGGCGTTTTTGCTGTTGTTTTTATTCGTTGTAATTGTATTGTTTGTGGTGGCACACAGTTTACACAAAGTTTTCGAAGCTATTGCCTTGGGTGGTCTAAATAAAATTCTTGGAGGCGTTTTTGGAGCTCTCAAAGTGTTACTTATTATGAGTGTGATGTTGAATGTGTATGCTGCATTTCAACAACGATTTCATTTTAACCCACTTGCTAAAGGGAGTGGTAGTGTTGTCGAATATCCATCCAAAATATATGCTTTTACTATTGGTTTTGCACCCAAGTTGTGGGACGAAACGCATCAATATTTACCCTGATGTGTTTTTAATTTTCGCCATTATTTTACTTTGGAAAATTAATGTAATACAATCATTATAATGTTTCAAACATTTTTTTGTATTTGCATTAATAATGTCATTCAATGGCAAGCGCCCAACAGCGTGCTAAATATTATTTTTTAAAATTGAAAGTGCTTTTGTGAGTTTTTATCAATCATACTCAACATTTTTTGCTTCATCAATCGCTTTGTTTTTATTGTACGCCAACAATATTGAGCTAAACTGAGATGCTGTTTTATTTAAGCTTATAGTTAAATAAATATAAAATATCGAGTTATGGTGCAATGCAGTTTTTTGCTGTATGTATGTGTTGTTGTGGTTTAAAGCATTGATATTTAAATTGATATATTTATTTTGTGGGCGGCGTACTGTCATTTAATTTTAACTTATTCAATTTCTTGGCTTTTTTAAGTGCTTGAAAATCTAAATGCTATCGTGGGTTTGGTTGTCAGATTAAAAAAAAGTCACTATCTTTGCAACCCATTTTGGACAAAATCCAATATGGCAGAAAATAAAGTAGTTAAAGTAATAAAAACAGAAAAAAATGCCTACAATTCAACAATTAGTTAGAAAAGGAAGAGCAGAACTAATCGACAAAAGCAAGTCGCCCGCTTTGGATTCATGTCCACAACGCCGTGGTGTTTGTGTTCGTGTGTACACTACAACTCCTAAAAAACCAAACTCGGCAATGCGTAAAGTAGCCCGTGTTCGTTTGACTAATCAAAAGGAAGTGAATGCTTACATTCCAGGCGAAGGACACAACTTACAAGAGCACAGTATCGTAATGGTACGTGGTGGTCGTGTAAAAGACCTTCCAGGTGTGCGCTATCACATTGTTCGTGGTACTCTTGATACCGCTGGTGTAAATGGTCGTACGCAACGTCGCTCTAAATACGGAGCTAAACGTCCGAAACCAGGTCAACCAGCAGCTAAAGGAGCTCCAGTTAAAGGAAAGAAAAAATAATTCCTCAACGAGCAAGCTAATTCTTTTTAAGGAGTAAGTTCTTTTAAAAAAGTTCTCTCAAAAAAAACAATCTAACAAATTCAAGTTTTAAACTTGTTGGAGTTTTAAGGTAGCAGATGACAGGTTGAGTAAATGATTCAGAGGAATCGTTGAAGCAGACTAAGAGCAACCAAAAAAACAAAGACGGAAATTTTATTAAAAAATGAGAAAGTCGAAACCAAAAAAACGAGTGATCCTCCCAGATCCAGTTTTTAATGAGTCGATGGTTACAAAATTTGTAAACCACCTTATGTACGATGGCAAGAAATCAACTGCCTTCGACATTTTCTACTCTTCATTGGAAGTGGTTAAAAATAAGCTTCCTAACGAAGAAAAATCTTCACTCGAGATTTGGAAAAAAGCCCTCGAAAACATTACACCACTTGTTGAGGTAAAATCGCGCCGCGTTGGTGGTGCTACATTCCAAGTTCCTACCGAAATTCGTGCCGATCGCAAAGAGTCGATCTCAATGAAAAACCTAATTTTATATTCACGCAAACGTGGTGGTCGCTCAATGGCCGACAAGCTTGCAGCCGAAATTGTTGATGCTTTCAACAATCAAGGTGGTGCGTATAAACGTAAAGAGGACATGCACCGCATGGCCGAAGCTAACCGTGCTTTTGCTCACTTTAGGTTTTAATTGAAATTTTAAATTAAAAAAAAAGAAATCAACAGTTAAAATGGCTAAAGGAGATTTAAGTTATAACAGAAATATCGGTATCATGGCGCACATTGATGCCGGTAAAACAACTACGTCGGAACGTATCTTGTTTTATACGGGTTTAACTCACAAAATTGGTGAGGTGCATGATGGTGCCGCTACTATGGACTGGATGGCGCAAGAGCAAGAGCGTGGTATTACTATCACATCGGCTGCTACAACTACTTCGTGGACTTACAGAGATGAAAAATATAAGATTAATCTTATTGACACTCCGGGACACGTTGACTTTACTGTAGAGGTTGAGCGTTCGTTGCGTATCCTCGATGGTGCTGTTGCTACTTTCTGTGCGGTTGGTGGTGTTGAGCCGCAATCGGAAACAGTATGGCGTCAGGCCGACAAATATAACGTGCCACGTATTTGTTATATTAACAAAATGGACCGTTCGGGTGCCGACTTCTTCGAAGTTGTTCGCCAAATTAAAGATGTACTTGGTGCAAAACCTTGTCCTATTCAAATTCCTATTGGTGCTGAAGAAAAATTCCAAGGAAATATTGACTTGGTAAAAATGAAAGCAATTTTTTGGCACGACGAAACAATGGGCGCGAAATACTCTGTTGAAGAGATTCCTGCTGATTTGTTGGAGGAAGCTAAAGAATGGAGAGAAAAAATGCTCGAAATTGTTGCTGAGTACGACGATGTATTGATGGAAAAATTCTTTGATGATCCATCAACTATTACTGAAGACGAAGTGCGTGTTGCTATTCGCAAAGCTACGCTTTCGATGGAAATCAATCCTGTAATTTGTGGTTCGTCGTTCAAAAACAAAGGTGTACAAACTATGCTCGATGCTGTTTGTGCCTTCTTGCCAAGTCCGCTCGATACTCCCGAAATTATTGGTACCGACCCACGCGACGCCGAAAAACAAATTGTGCGCCATCCCGATGCAAACGAGCCTTTGTGTGCGCTTGCATTTAAAATTGCCACCGACCCTTATGTAGGTCGTCTTTGTTTCTTCAGAGTTTACTCAGGTCAGTTGCTAGCAGGTTCGTATATTTACAATACACGTACCGATAAAAAAGAACGTATCTCACGTATCTTCCAAATGCACTCAAACAAACAAAATCCTGTTGAGTTAATTTCGGCTGGTGATATTGGTGCTGGTGTTGGTTTTAAAGATATTCGTACTGGTGATACTCTTTGCGACGAAGCGCATCCTATTACACTCGAGTCGATGGACTTCCCTGCACCTGTAATCGGTATTTCTATTGAGCCTAAAACTCAAAAAGATCTTGATAAATTGGGTATGGGATTGTCAAAATTGGCCGAAGAGGATCCAACATTTACTGTTCATACACACGAGCAATCAGGTCAAACTATCATTAGTGGTATGGGTGAGCTTCACCTCGAAATCATTATCGACCGTTTGAAACGCGAGTTCAAAGTTGAATGTAACCAAGGTCGCCCACAAGTATCGTACAAAGAAGCAATTTCGCAAGCAGTTGAAATTCGCGAAGTGTACAAAAAACAATCGGGTGGTCGTGGTAAATTTGCCGATATTATCGTACGTGTTGAACCAGCTGATGCCGATTTCGATGGCGCATTGCAGTTTGTCGACGTGGTAAAAGGTGGTAACATTCCTAAAGAGTTTATTCCTTCAATTTCAAAAGGTTTCACTGCTGCCATGAAAAATGGTGTTTTGGCAGGTTACCCAATGGATAAATTGAAAGTAACACTTATCGACGGTTCGTTCCACGCTGTTGACTCGGATCAACTTTCGTTCGAAATTTGTGCACAAATGGCTTACAAAACTGCTTGTGCCAAAGCAAAACCAATTCTTCTTGAGCCTATCATGAAAATGGAGGTTGTTACTCCTGAAGAGAGCATGGGTGACGTAATTGGTGACTTGAACAAACGTCGTGGTCAGGTTGAAGGTATGGACTCGAGCCGTACAGGTGCACGTATCGTAAAAGCTAAAGTTCCATTGGCCGAAACATTTGGTTATGTAACTGCTTTGCGTACTATCACTTCGGGTCGCGCTACATCTTCAATGGAATTCGACCATTATGCTGAAGTTTCGACAAGCATTGCTAAAGAAGTAGTTGCCGAAGCTAAAGGTAAAGTAGAACTTTTATAATGCCCCCTAATCCCCCTTAGGGGGGATTTTTGGAGGTTTAAATAAGACATTCTGGTTAGTGAATGACTCTTAATCAGAATCAAACAAGAATAAGTATAATAACAATTTAAAAATTGCTTGCTGATAGTCCTCCTTTGGGGGATTTAGGGGGCTTAAACATTATGAGTCAAAAAATTCGTATCAAATTAAAGTCTTACGATCACAACTTGGTTGATAAATCGGCTGAGAAAATCGTAAAAACAGTAAAAGCTACAGGTGCAGTAGTTAGTGGTCCAATTCCATTGCCAACACACAAACGTATTTTTACTGTGAACCGTGCAACTTTTGTCAACAAAAAATCGCGCGAGCAGTTCGAACTTTCATCTTACAAACGTCTTATCGACATTTACAGCTCAACAGCTAAAACAGTTGATGCCTTGATGAAACTTGAATTGCCAAGTGGTGTTGAAGTTGAAATTAAAGTGTAGAACTTTGTTCTTCGTAAAAGAGAACAAAAGGAAGATATATTAAATAATTATTTTTTAAACAAGCCGATCCCCCATTAAGGGGTTAGGGGTAATATTAATTGAAATGCCAGGATTATTAGGAAAAAAAATCGGAATGACTTCCGTTTTCAGTGCCGATGGTAAAAATGTACCATGCACTGTTATCGAAGCTGGTCCTTGTGTTGTAACGCAAATTAAAACTGTCGAAACAGATGGCTATTCAGCTGTACAGGTAGGTTTTCAGGCAAAAACTGAAAAACACACCAACAAAGCCGAAGCAGGTCACTTTAAAGCAGCAGGCGTAACTCCACAACGACACTTGGTTGAGTTCAACGGATTCGAACAAGAATTCAAATTAGGTGATGCAATCACCTGCGAAATGTTTGAAGCTGACACATTTGTTGATGTTGTTGGAACTTCAAAAGGTAAAGGTTTTCAAGGTGTAGTTAAACGCCACGGTTTTGGTGGTGTTGGACAAGCAACTCATGGTCAGCACAACCGTTTACGTGCGCCAGGTTCTTTGGGAGCTTCTTCATATCCATCGCGCGTATTTAAAGGTATGCGTATGGCGGGACGTACAGGTGGTGATCAAGTAACTGTTCAAAACCTACAAATTTTAAAAGTGATTCCTGAGCACAACCTTGTTTTGATCAAGGGTTCGGTGCCTGGAGCTAAAGGTTCAATCGTTATCATCAATAAATAATCATGGAATTAAGCGTATTAAATATCAAAGGAGAAGACACCGGTCGCAAAGTGTCTTTAAATGATGCTGTTTTCGGTATCGAGCCAAATGACCATGCTATTTATTTAGATGTAAAGCAGTATTTGGCAAACCAACGTCAAGGCACACACAAAGCCAAAGGACGTAGCGAAGTTGCAGGTTCTACCCGCAAACTTGGTCGTCAAAAAGGTGGTGGCGGTGCTCGCCCAGGCGATATCAAATCGCCAGTACGTGTTGGCGGTGGACGCATTTTTGGTCCAGTACCTCGCGATTATAGTTTCAAATTGAATAAAAAAGTAAAACAATTGGCGCGTAAATCGGCCCTTTCGTACAAAGCGAAAGAAGCTGCAATTTCGGTAATTGAAAACTTGCAATTCGAAACACCTAAAACAAAGGCAATCATTGCATTAACACAAAGTTTGAAAGTAGCAGATAAAAAAACGTTAATTATTTTAGCAGACCAAAATAAAAACGTATATTTGTCGGCTCGAAATTTGGCACGCACAAATGTTATAACAGTTTCTGAATTAAGTACTTATAATATTTTGAATGCAAAATCAATCGTATTTGTTGAAGATGCAGTACCTGCTATCGAACAAATCTTTAAAGCATAAGGAGACATAAGACATGGGAATAATTATTAAACCAATCGTTACAGAGAAGATGACTCAGTTGGGCGAGAAGCTCAATCGCTATGGCTTTAGAGTATCAAAAGATGCAAACAAGATTCAAATCAAGGATGCAGTTCAGAAAATGTATGACGTTACTGTGGTAGAAGTTAATACTATGATTGTAGCACCAAAGAAAAAAAGCCGTTTTACAAAATCAGGCGTTATCAGCGGTAAAACATCAGCGTACAAAAAAGCTATCGTTACAGTAAAAGATGGAGAACAAATAGATTTTTATAGCAACATCTAACATTTACAATTTTTTCATTTACCATTTACAATATGTTTATGGTAAATGAAAAAGTAAATGACATATGTTTATTACGAAAATAGTAAATAAAATTATAAATGGCTGTACGTAAATTAAGGCCCACTACACCGGGGCAGAGACACAAGATTATTGGCACATTCGAAACAATTACTGCGAGTGTACCAGAAAAATCTCTTGTGGTAGGTGGTTCAAAATCCGGTGGTCGTAACCACGATGGTAAAATGACCATGCGCTACATTGGTGGCGGACACAAGAAGAAATATAGGGTAATTGACTTTAAACGTAACAAAGATGGTGTTCCTGCAACAGTAAAAACTATCGAGTACGATCCGAACCGTTCGGCACGTATTGCGCTTTTGTTTTATGCTGATGGAGAGAAAAGATACATTCTTGCACCTAATGGATTACAAGTTGGACAAACAGTATTATCGGGCGCCGATGCTGCACCCGAAGTAGGAAATGCTTTGCCATTGCAAAATATTCCACTTGGTACTATTGTTCACAATATCGAATTACGCCCTGGCCAAGGAGCTGCTATGGTTCGCTCGGCTGGTACTTTTGCGCAATTAACCTCGCGCGAAGATAAATATGCAATTGTGAAATTGCCTTCAGGCGAAATTCGTAAAATCCTTTCTACATGTAAAGCAACTGTTGGAACTGTAGGCAATTCTGACCATGCGTTGGAGAGATCTGGTAAAGCAGGTCGTTCGCGTTGGCTTGGACGTCGTCCTCGCGTTCGTGGTGTTGCTATGAACCCGGTCGATCACCCAATGGGTGGTGGCGAAGGCCGTGCTTCTGGTGGTCACCCACGTTCTCGCAAAGGCTTGTTGGCTAAAGGGTACAAAACGCGTGCTCCTAAAAAACAATCGAGCCAATATATTATTGAAAGAAAGAAAAAATAATCAGAAAAAGTAAGTAAATAATATGAGCCGTTCATTAAAAAAAGG
>CAZEVV010000145.1:0-8062 GCA_964515675.1 uncultured Paludibacter sp.
GGATGCCGTGCCGAAAGCCCGACCCGAGTATTCCGAGGGGCACGCCCAAAAAGAATTTACAATTATACAATGTACAATTTACGATTTAGGATTTAGGATTTGAAGTGCCAAAAATTCGATTATGGGCAAAGTTAAAGATTAAAATAAAGACAAATGACAAAAGATAAAATGATTAAATATTTGCCTGCAGAGTGGGCTGAACAGGCTTTTGTGCAACTTACTTGGCCGCACGAAAATACGGATTGGGCGTATATGCTCGACGAAGTGAATATTTGTTTTGCTGAAATTGCCAAAGCGATAGTGAAATTTCAGGACTTGCTTGTTGTGTGCAAAAATGCTGATGCTGTAAAAAGTATTTTGGGAAATATGGACATGCAACGCATAAATTTTGTGGAGCTGCCTACCAACGACACTTGGGCGCGCGACCATGGCGGTATTACGGTTTTTGAAAACGGGAAAGCGGTTGTGTACGACTTTTGTTTCAATGGCTGGGGAATGAAATTTGCGGCCAATCATGACAATTTAATTACTCGAAATTTGTTTGAAAAAGGCGTTTTTGGCGCTAATTATAGTTATAGGAATTGTCTCGACTTTGTGTTGGAGGGCGGCAGCATTGAATCGGACGGTGAAGGCACAATACTTACTACGGCCGAGTGCTTGCTGTCGGACAACCGCAACAACATGTCGAGAAGTGAGGTTGAGCAAAAATTGAAAGCGTATTTCGATGCCGAAAGAGTTTTGTGGCTCGACAATGGATATTTGGCTGGCGACGACACCGACAGTCATGTGGATACGCTTGCTAGACTTTGCCCCGAAAATACAATTGCTTATGTGAAATGTACTGATGAAACGGAAGAGCACTATGATGCATTGAAAAAAATGGAGGAAGAGTTGCGAAATTTTAAAACGAAAAATGGCTCGCCATATCGGTTGATTGACTTACCAATGGCCGACGCAATTTATTTTGAAGGTGAACGATTGCCAGCTACATATGCTAACTTCCTTATTATTAACAATGCTGTTTTGGTGCCTACTTACAAACAGGAAAAAGATAAATATGCATTGGAACAAATGCAAAAAGCATTCCCTAAGCACCAAATTATTGGCATCGATTGCATTGCGCTCATCAAACAACATGGGTCGTTGCATTGCGTAACTATGCAATATCCAAGCAATTAAAGATTTGAAGATTTGTCCCGATAGCTATCGGGATTGAAGATTTGTCCTGATAGCTATCGGGATTGAAGATTTGAAAATTTGAGGATTTGAGATTTGATTTTCAATGGACTTTATGTTATAACACAAGCAACTTAGCATTACAAAAAAAGCTCTCAGTGTAAAGGGTTTATTTACATCGAGAGCTTTTTAATATTATAATGCATGGAATTTTCTATTCTAATTCATCGTCCACCAATTCTTCGGTTGCATCGTTTTCGAAAACCGAAAGCTGACGGCGAAAAACTTCGTCCATCGAAATTTGGAAAGTTTCGGTATGCGCAATACCATTTATTGGCGTCATACGTTCAAGAATAATTTGCAACAAATGCTTGTTGTCGCGTGCATAAATTTTCACAAACATCGAATATTTTCCAGTAGCATAGTGGCATTCAACAATCTCAGGTATTTTCTTCAACTCACTCACTACATACTTGAAACTATTCGCATCTTTAAGTGTAATGCCAATATAAGCGCAGGTCTGAAAACCAACCTTATAAGTATCAATAACAAATTCGGAACCTTTTATAATTCCTGTGTTGCGAAGTTTTTGAATGCGTTGGTGTATGGCTGCACCCGACACATTACATTCGCGAGCAACTTCGAGGAATGGAATACGTGCATCCTGCGAAATAAGCTGAAGAATCTTCTTGTCTAAACGATCAATTTGATGTTGTCCCATGATATTTTGATTTACTAATAGTTTTTGAATGTTTATTTACAATAATTTAGCTGCAAATATATTAATAATTTTTGTATTTCAAAGCGTTTTTACAACAATTTGATAGTTATATGCAAAAATTATTCACTTATCTATATTTACCACCGCTGCAATCATCAATAATACTAAGGAAACTTTTGTAACGCGACTGACTAATAAACTGCTTATTTACAGCCTCAATTACGGCACAACCGGGCTCATGTATGTGCGTGCAGTTCGAAAACTTACAATCTTTCGAAAATTGAAATATTTCTTTGAAATAATGACCCACTTCGGCCACCTCCATATCGACAGTACCAAATCCTTTTATCCCTGGAGTGTCAATCAACAAACCGCCATTGCTAAGTGCAAACATTTCGGAAAAAGTAGTAGTGTGCATCCCTTTTTTGTGATAATCGGATATTTTGCCCGTTTTTGCCAACGAGCCTATACACATCGAATTTATAAATGTTGATTTTCCTACACCTGAGTTGCCCGAAATAAGCGTAATTTTATCTTTTAAATAAGCATTCAAAGCATCGGTATTGTCGTTGTTGAGTGCCGAAATTTTGAATGTAACATAACCCAAATATTCATACAGTTCGGCCAATGCGTGCATAAATTCTAATTCTTCGTCGCTGTAAAGGTCAATTTTGTTGAAAACCAAACATGCAGGAATACGATAAGCCTCGGCCGAAGCCAAAAAGCGATCGATAAAAACCGTAGATGTTTCGGGATAATTGATGGTTACGAGTAGCACAACCGCATCGACATTTGCAGCCAAAATATGCGCATGTTTCGATAGGTTCGACGACCGACGCACAATATAGTTTCGGCGTTCGCACACATCGCTAATCATGCCAATGCCATCGCTATTAATCTCCAACTCTACCCTATCGCCAACGGCTATTGGGTTGGTTGTGCGTATCTCTTTGAGTCGGAAATTGCCCTTTATTTTGCACTCGACATAACGCTCATCATCGGTTTTCACCTGATACCAACTACCTGTATTTTTTACTACTAAACCTTGCATATTTTATAATTAGAAAAACTTACTGTTGCGCCTACAAAACTCCGAACTAAAAAACTATAATTTCACTCAAAATGCCTCTGTGGCAGTAATATAAAACTGCATTTTTTCGCCATAATTATTTTTGGCAAAATCGACCCTCAAATGCACACGCGCATCATTCAACCTATACCTTAAACCAATGCCATAAGCCACCTTCAACTTATCGATGTGTGCATATTGCGTATCAACAACATCGCCTGCCGAACAAAATGCAGCCATTTTCAGTCGCTTGTATATTGGCAAACGATACTCGGCTTGCCCAACGAAAAGCAAATTGTCGCGGTACATGCCTTGTCGGTAACCTCGCATAAGGTCGCGCCCACCCAAAGTGGGTAAAAGCTGAAACGGCAATTGCGAATTGCTAAAAACTCCCTGCACCATTGCCTGATATGCAAAAACATGCCCCTCGAACAAAGGCACATAATGCCGAAAATCAAGCGACAAATCGGTTGAGTTGAAAGTGCTCAAACCCAACAGTTTCGAACTCGACAATTGCAACTTAGCAAACAAGCCATTTTCGGCATAAAACTGACTGTTGCGCGAATCGTAAGTAGCCAAAACACCCAAGTTCACTTGCGTAAAAGGCTCCCAGCCCAAAGCATTGTAGCCATTTTCGGGCATATCGCTCACGAGTGTGTTTTCGTTTTTTACCGATGCACTTATTCCTAACAACAAGTTTTTCGAAATAGCATATTGCGGCTGAAGCAATAGTCCGAAGTTTTTCGAGGTGAAAGCCTGCTTAATATTGGTGGGCACATTGCCAACGCCATAAAAATAGTCGAGATATTTGCGCAAATTCAAATTGCTGTACAAATACCATTGTTTGTTTTCGCCCCAAAACAATTTAGGTGTAACATTGAAAATAAATTGGTGCAATGCCGTATAATAGGCACTGCCCGACACCGAGCTTATTTTACTTATATCATTGCTTTTAAAATAATAACCCACCGCCACACCGCCTGCAAAACTTGTTTCTTGCTGAAATGCAAAATGCGGAATTACAAAAAGACTTTTGCGCGAAACAACATTTGTAGTATCGAAAGCAAAAGCATTTGTAAAAGCAATAATAACAGCAACAAAACAAAACAAAATCTTGTGTTTACAACGCATGTATAATGATATTTTTATAAAGCAAAATCAGTCATTCCGCAAGTTTGCAGAATGACTGTTGTTATTATTCGAAAAAAATCAGGAGCAATTTACACCGTCATTATCTCTTTTTCCTTTGCAGCAAACATTTCATCAATTTTCTTGATGTATTTGTCGTGCAATTTTTGTGCTTCTGCCTCGGCATCTTTTTCTACATCCTCGGGCAAGCCTTCTTTTTGCATTTTCTTAAACTTATCGATGGCATCGCGACGCGCATTACGCACCGAAATTTTCGCATCTTCGGCTTCGGCCTTTGCTTGTTTTGCCAATTGTTTACGGCGCTCTTCGGTCAAAGGCGGAATACCCAAGCGAATAACCTCGCCATTATTCATAGGTGTAATACCCACATCCGAATTTAAAATTGCTTTCTCAATAGCTGCAATCATTCCACGCTCCCAAGGCTGAACACTTATGGTTTTTGCATCGGGCGTTGTGATGGTAGCAACATTCGAAATAGGCACCAACGATCCGTAATAATCAACTTTCACACCATCGAGAATGCGAATATTGGCTTTACCAGCACGAATGTGTGCCAAACTCTCGTCGAGAAACAAAAGCGTGCCCTCCATACTGTCGGCTGCTGCACTTAAAACAGGTTTTACGTCTAGCATAATATTTATATTTTTAGTTTATTATTTCAAAAAAAATCGATTACAAATGAACCAGCGTTCCAATTTTTTCGCCACTCATTACTTTTTTCAAATTGCCAAAAGTGTCCATATCAAACACATAAATTGGCATATTATTTTCCTTACACATTGTAGTAGCCGTTAGGTCCATTACTTTGAGATTGCGGTTGTAAATTTCGTCGTAAGTAATAGTTTCGAATTTTGTTGCGGTACTGTCTTTTTCGGGGTCGGCAGTATAAACGCCATCCACGCGTGTACCTTTGAGCATTACGTCGGCCTCAATTTCGATGGCACGTAATGCCGAACCAGTATCTGTGGTAAAAAACGGATTGCCTGTTCCACCAGCCAAAATCACTACTTCGCCTTTATTTAAACAATCCACAGCCAGTTGTTTGCTGTAAAAAGTAGCGATAGGCTCCATGCGTATAGCAGTAAGCACACGCGATGCAACACCCTGCGCTTGTAAAGCCGAATTAAGGGCCAAAGCATTAATTACAGTTGCCAACATGCCCATTTGGTCGCCCTGCACACGGTCGTAGCCTTTGGAGGCGCCACTCAAACCACGAAAGATATTTCCACCACCAATAACTATGCCTACTTGCACGCCCATGGCAGCAATATCCTGTATTTGAACTGCATAATCTTTCAATCTATTTTCGTCGATGCCATATTGTTTGTCGCCCATCAACGATTCGCCACTTAATTTCAACAAAACTCTTTTGAATGTTGCCATTTTATAATCTAATTTTATTTCTATTACAAAATATTTTCAGCAAAAATAAGAAAATACTTGCAAACAACAATGTTAAACAATAAGATATTATTTTATATGCAATCAAAAAATATCATAACATATGGGTCGTTTCAACAAAACTATTGCGCTTATCAGTCAAAAAAAAAGTAAAACTTTAAACTTAATTGTTCAATATTTCGTTTTGCAAAACAAACGCTTCGATATCGATATCGCTTTCAGGACACAAGTTTTACATAACACTTAAAATTACAAAAATAGCAAAATGCAAAAATTAGAGTTTAAAAACGGAGATACTTTCCCTAACATGGGCTTGGGCACATGGCTTTCGAAAAAAAACGAAGTGTACAATGCTGTAATTAAAGCCCTCGAGGCAGGCTACCGACACATCGATTGTGCATATATTTATGGCAACGAAGCCGAAATTGGCGATGCGCTACAAACTGCATTTTTGCGCGGCTTAGTAAAGCGTGAGGACCTTTTTATTACTTCAAAACTTTGGAACAATTTTCATAAGCCCGAACATGTTTTTCTCGGATTGGAGCAAAGTTTAAAGGCGCTTAAACTCGATTATCTCGATTTATATCTGATACATTGGCCCATTGCTTTTAAACCCAATGCCGAACAAGCCAAAGTACCCAGCGATTTGCTTTCGCTCGACGAAATACCGCTGGCCAAAACATGGGAAGCCATGGAACAATTAGTAGCAAAAGGCTTGACGAAACACATTGGCGTATCGAATTTCAACATTCCTAAACTGGCCAACCTGATAGAAAATTCGAACATTGCACCCGAAGTAAATCAGATAGAGCTACACCCCTACTTTCAGCAAGATGAATTGGTTGAGTTTTGCCAAGTCTACAATATATTGCTTACAGCCTATTCGCCTTTGGGCAGCCGTCACCTCATAAAAACCGATGCTGGCATCGACAGCGAGGAACTGGTAAAAAGCATAGCACAAAAACACAATTGCAGCCCATCGCAAGTGCTTTTGGCATGGGGCATGCAGCGCAATTATGCTGTAATTCCGAAATCGGTGAACGACGAGCGCATTGCGCAAAACTTTGCTGCAACAAAAATACAACTCGACGCTGACGATATGGCACAAATGGGCACATTAAACAAAAACATGCGCTTGGCCAAAGGTGCATTTGCAGTTATGGAAAACGGCCCGTACACGCTCGAAAGCATTTGGGAAAAATAGTTTTTTTGAGTTTTGGGTTTCGGGTTTCGGGTTTCGGGTTTTGAGTTTCAAAGCACTAACACCGTGTCTACCATAAAATTTGTAATTTACGTTTATAACATTAATCATCAAAGTGCAACATAGGTTTAAATTTTTTACTTACAAAATTTAAAAGTTTTAGTCTCAAAATTATTTGTTTTGCTAACAACAATATATATACCTCTTGATAATGATTGAATTGTCAATATTCCATCGTCATTTGGCATTGCTTTTAATGCTAGCTTTCCGCTCACATCATAAACCGAAACCTCAACTAAATTCGCTAACAGCACTTTAGGGAATTGAATACAACCATCATATATATTAAACGACGATTCTATATTTTGCACATTGCTTATGTGGGTAATATACAAATCGCAAGCTTCATTCGAGAAACTACCTGAAATCTCAAAGTCGGAATAACAGCGTAAATTCGGGATGTGCATATCATCCCAAGCATAACCAAATAAAAACAAATATCCACTACCACCTATTCTTTCAATAATATTTACTTGTCCAATACCAAATGATGATGCACCATCGGAAGTTACGGTAAGTTGCTTAAGCTGTTTGCCTGACAAATTAATATGATTAACAGCATCAACTCGTATTAAAAGAGTGGAATCGGATGATTGACCACCACAACCGACACATGGAACTCTCCAACTATCGCCCACATTTGCCGTAAAATCGTATAGCAAATAAAATTGACTCTTGGATTTATTCCAACGATATACTTTTAGATCATCAGAATAAATATATTCATACCCGCTAATATATCCGCCCTCTTCCTTCCTAAAATATTCAGTTTGTTCCAATACTGAGCACTGCTTTTCTTCAATAATGGTATCTTTAATCACTTCGAAAGTTCTATAATACTTATCTATAAAAAAATTTGAACTTACTATACCATAATGCCATTTTGCACCAATTGGAGCAAAATATGAGTCATTGGCGTATAAATTCAATTGGAAGAACGCAAAATAAATCAAAAGCATTTTTGTTTTCATATCACAATAATATTATTTCGTTAAAATCATTCTTTTAGTATCAAACATTTTCCATATAATATTAGTGTATAAAACACATCTATGTAATAAACTTTGAACTAAGATTAACATATGGCATCCCTAAGCCCTGTTACTTATTGAATAAACCTTTAGTTGAGTTACAATTAAAAATCATAATTTTTATACTTTCAAATATAATTTAAAGTAATGTGCAATCTGATTGATCAATAAACACTTGGAAATGTTTTATATAATCCATGCTACAAAGATAAATACAATAATTAAATAAACAAGCATATACGGGAATTATTCAT
>CAZEVV010000146.1:0-8021 GCA_964515675.1 uncultured Paludibacter sp.
GGCGATGTAACACTTGAACTTTCTCGCAAAATTAAACCGCTTATTGCCGAAGGTAATTGCGCTTATTGCAAGGAAATTAATGGTTTGAGCCAATACCTTGTAAAACAATCACAATGGATTATTGGTGGCGATGGTTGGGCTTATGATATTGGTTTCGGTGGTTTGGATCACGTTATGGCTTCGGGCAAAAACGTAAATATCCTCGTACTCGATACCGAAGTTTACTCAAATACCGGTGGTCAGTCGTCGAAATCGACGCCAGTGGGTGCAGTAGCTAAATTTGCTGCTTCGGGTAAAAAAATCCGCAAAAAAGATTTGGGTATGATTGCTGCCACTTATGGTTATGTGTATGTAGCACAAGTTGCACTTGGTGCCAACCAAGCACAAGCACTCAAAGCAATACGCGAAGCCGAAGCTTACGATGGACCATCAATCGTTATTTGTTACTCTCCTTGTATCAGCCACGGTTTGGTTGCAGGTATGGGTAAATCGAACAACGAACAACAAGAAGTTGCTGTAAAATCGGGCTACTGGCACTTGTATCGCTACAATCCAACTTTGGAAGCCGAAGGCAAAAACCCAATGCAACTCGACTCAAAAGAGCCACAATGGGATTTATTCCAAGGTTTCTTGAAGAGCGAAATCCGTTATACATCTTTAGCAAAACAATTCCCTAAAGAAGCAGAAGAACTGTTTACTGTAGCCGAAGAAAATGCTAAATGGCGCTATAACTGGTACAAACGTATGGCTGCTCAGGTTTTTGAAGAGAAAGTTGAGAATTAAAAATTGGAAGATTTGAGATTTGAAAATTTGATTGAATTTCAGAAATTCTTAAATAAAAAAACTCTCCGCAATTTATTTTGCGGAGAGTTTTTTATTATCAGTAATTTATATTGTTGAAATTTGTCGCTACGCTTCGATATGAGAAATCAATCGATTTGTGTTTATTTTGCGCTACTTTGGCTCTGCTCAAAATTTCAAAAAAATAATATATCAAATATGACAAAAATTATGTTATGTTTAATAGTTGTGATAAACAATCTTTACCCATTTATGAGTTTCTCATCAGACACTAAGTAGCTGATTGACAACAGCACTAAGCATTTCTAAAAACACATATTTTATTGTGGCTTCTTAATGTCTCAGTAACTTTGTGCCTGCCAGCCATACAGTTAGATTCAAAATTTATATTATAAAAAAATCAATATTAATAACGACTTGCTTTAAGCCGATAATATATTTAATTTAAACGTTTAATTGTAATGGGTTCGTAGCCAATGCCTGAAAAACAAGCCAAACCATACACAGTTTCGTTAGGTTGAATTTGACGATTATTGAGATCATAATCGAGCAGTTCGTACAAAAGATTTTTATTTGCTGTTGATGCTGTTATCATATTACCGATTGTTAAGCCTGGGCCAAGTGCAAGACCTACAGGATAGGTATCGTAATTTACACTAACAGTAAAACCTGTTAGAAGCAAATACAACAGATACGATGGCTGCGATTGTTTTAACAAATTTCGTGTGGTATGCGCTTCAATTGGCACCAGTAGTTTTGAATTGCTAAAAAACGCAGCATTTTTACCAATAATAATCACCTCGTTGGTGTTGTTTGTAATTTTTACAGCCACTAATTTTAATCTGTTGCGCTGTTCTTTTTTGTGAAATTTGGTATTGCCCGACTCCCTCAATACATCGTACCTGTATTCGAGTTTAATTTCATCTAAATTACTTGTCGAGTGATAGTTAAGTCGACTTGGTCGAATGTTGTTGTAGCTTTGTGCACAACTTGCTAACAATAAAATACTTGCAACCGTGATTGCGATCTTCATTAATTTTCTCATAAAAAAATCAAAATGTTTTATTTGTAAATAGAAATTATTTTTCAAAAAAAAAATATACTTCGTGGTATTATCAAGTCGTTAAAATCATAATAATCATCACATACTACGCATTTGAGAATTGCAGAATGTACAGTAATAAACCACAAATAAAAAATAGCCAATTAACACCAAAAAACAAGCACATCCCTCCCACTTCGTTTCATTTTTTGTGGTAATTGAATAATGAGAGGGATATGAGTTTTATATATTAATTGCAAATGGATTTTAGCTTTGCAATAAGTGTGTCGCCCAATTCAGTTTTAATGCGAATATGGTTAAGCACCTCAAGTACAAATGGGTTGCTTTCGAAACTTCCACGTACCGATTCGAAATCTTTTTGTTTTTGCTCCTCATTTCCGTCGACACCAAAGCCTGTGCGCGAATTAAGATTGAATTCTTTTTTGGCATCGTCGTATATCAGTTTATCGAGTTGAACAACCGACTTTTTCCACAGTTCAATCAAATCAATAATCTCTTCGCATGTAACATCAGCCATTTTTTTGTTCCAATGCGCTTCAAGTTTTTCTTTTGCCCATGTCCACTCATAATTATAATATTCGGCATGCATGGTTGCAAATCGACTTTGAATTTGCTTTAAATCAATTTTTTCACTTTCAATTTCGTCGAAAAGACTCTCCAATTCAGTTTTTGGTGCAATAAGCCCCGATAAATCAGTCCATTCGCCACTACCAATGCCAATATTGCTATCCAATTGTTTGCGTACATCGTCGATATTATTTAAATTGGCTGCATTGAGTTTTGTGATAAGCGAATTACCCAAAAACTTGAAAATACCAATTTTGTAAAATTCCATACCTTTTAGTAGCGACGATTGTTTGATACGACAATTTTGATAACTATACATTTCGGAAGTTTCGCCCGAAATGCGCTGAAGTGTTTGCAAAATTTCGAGCCCTTTGTACATTTTTTGTATGGTGTATGGGCTCAATAGATTGAAATTTATGGGGTCTAGTTTATCAATATCCTTACGATTGTCGCGCTTAGGCCATTTTTGAGCATCGCGTATTGTACCAACACTGCGAAGGTTTACCCCTGGAATTAGATAACTCTCGGTGGCATTTTCGATCAGATACGAAAAAGGCAAATCGCTCGTATCCGAATGATTGTAATGACGACCCATAACAAGTGTAAAAGCCCCAATTTTTGCTGGCCACAATATATACGAATCGCTGGTTGTTTTCGAACCACGTTCGCACACACCCTGATGTATTGGTCCTAATTTGTACATATGATTGCTTTGGTTGCTTCCACTACCAGCATTCAGAAACGAGAACATGCCAGCAATGAGCAAACTCGACTTGTGGTGCGAAACCGTATAAGGTCCTGCAAATATGGCAGTTGCCTCGCCATGCAAACCTTGGCAGTTAGAAAAAAACAATGAATCGAGTGCCGAATAATGTTTTCCCATAATGCAGCCCTGACCAATAAAACATTTCGAAATAAGCGTTGAGTCGGTAACCGAAACGCCAGACGATAGAATAAAGTCGTTGCACTTCACACCCGAACCTATGGCAACAGGTGCATGTATATTGCTATTGATACTACCATTTTCGAGCAACGACGCCCCTTCGATTGTTGCATGGCTACCAACAAATACATTTTTTATGCTGCCGCAATTTACTATGCGAACATTGTCGCCAATTTGCCCCTTTTCGCTTTTCAATCCATCGGCATATGCATCAATTAAATTTTGTAGTTGCTGTATAAGTACATTGCGATGGCGATAAAGTGTAAGTATATATGCCAAAGGTGCCGATAACTGATTGAAAATGGGTATTTCGCGGCCACCACCTTCATTCATCACAGGCACACGCACACCATTTCCAAATGTCGAAATGCCATCGACCATTATCAAATTCACGTTTTCGATATAAGTTGATGCGCCAATCGAGTAATTTGCAATATAATTGTCAACTTTATCAATAAATACATCATCGGCAATATCGCAATTGTGCAAGCAGCAATTGTTCAATCCAGCATGTTTTCTGAATCCGCCTGCAAGCTCGAACACTTTATTGAAAGTACCTAAAGTTACTTTTCCCGAAAAATGAACATTTGAAATAAATTTTGGACTAAAATCCTCGGCAACCCAAATATTTTTCCAATCCTCGGCCGAGCAACCATAAACAACCAACGTGGCAATTTCTTTTTCTTCTAATTGGCGAAGTGTGCGCATATTATCTAATTATTTAATTTACATTAATTTAATCATCGAAAACATGTATTTTTGAGCATTTAAATAACATATTTTTCGGATTGGCAAATATACATAAATATTGTTTAATATCTGACCATTTCCGATTAACAATTTGCAATTTTCTATCAAAACAAACACAAAAGCGAAAGCCAACTCAATACATTTTACGCACCACCCACTGAAGTGTAATAGTAGGCAGTAAACGCGTGAGCATACAAATTGCCTTATAGCCAATACCTGGCACAACCACTTGATTCATTTTTTTAGCATTAACTTCGCGTGCAATGGCTTTGGCAATAACTAAGGGCGACATGCCATTTTCTTCGTCTTTTTCCATTTTTTTTAATGCTTTTGTCATGCTTGCGTGGTATATCGAATTTTCGTTTTGAGCCATTGCAGTATAATGTCGGGCATGCGTAAAGCCAGTTTTGGTATCGCCAGGCAAAATGCAGCAACATTGTATCCCCCACGGTTTCAACTCCATTGCCAAGCCTTTGCTAAACATAAGCACCGCCGATTTCGAAGCCGAATAAAAAACCTGATATGGTATAGGTACCATTGCTGCAACCGATGAAATGCTAATGATTTTGCCTGATTTTTGTGCACGAAATTGCTTTAAACAGGCGTTTACACATTTTACTAATCCAAAAAAGTTCGTTTCAAACTGATATTTCACATCCTCGGCGCTACAATCTTCAACTGCACCAGCCACACCATTGCCAGCATTGCACACTAACACATCCAAGCGGCCATGCTTTGCTACAATTTCGGCCACAAGTGCCTCTACATTTGCTTCGTTGTTCACATCGAGTTTTACTGCAAAAAGCGTTTGCTTTAATTCGTTTGCTATCACAGTGCGTTCGGGTGTACGCGAAGCTGCATATACAATATTAGCTTGCTGGGCAAGCATTTGGGCAGCAGCATAACCTATGCCTGAGCCACCACCAGTAACGAGAATAATTTTTTGTTGAAACATTATTATTTAATAAATCATGAAAATATATTGGATAGCGAAAATCGCTAAAATCGCTTTTTAACCAGCACCTTTAGTCCGTCGGGCACAGTTTTCACCACTATCTCTTTACCCTCTTCGTAAGGCTCGCCATCGTAGTGAAATGCCCCACCCGACTCGCGTATCAACTTCACTTCGTTGGTGCGTATGGTAGTCATAAACAAATCTTTATCAATGGTTTTTGTAAATAGCTGAAGCGCTAATGTTGGAATAGCAATTATGGGAAAACTACTCAATATCGAAATATCGATTTTTCCATCTTGCACACTGGCTTGTGGTGCAATATAAGCATTGTTGCCCCATTGCGATGCGTTGGCAAAAGTAAGCACAAAAGCTTTCGACTTTAGGTCGACACCTTGGCCAAGCAAATGATAACTTTGTGGTTTATAATTAAAATAACCCGTTATCATTTTTTCGATGTACGATAACACACCTCTTTTTTGGCCTTTGGCAAATTCCATACTCACATAAGCATCGAAACCGGTGCCGCAGGTACAAAAAAACGGATGTCCATTTACCAAGCCATAATCAATATTTATAGTTTCGGAATGGTTGAGCAATTGTATTGCTTTACGCACATTCATTGGCAAATCTAAATGTCGTGCCAAGCCATTGCCCGAACCAATAGGAATAATGCCTAGCGATACATTGGTGTGCACAAGTGCTTGCGCAATTTCGTTTACAGTACCATCGCCACCAACAGCCACTACAATATCAAAACCTCTTTGTTTGTACGACTTTGCAAGCTCGGTGCCATGTCCGCGATATTGCGTAAATGCAATTTGCGGGCTAAACACCGTAGCATCGAGCAATTCTTCAATCATACTCGGAATCTCATCTTTCTCCGATGTACCCGATATTGGATTTATTATAAAAGCAATTTTTTTCATCTGTTGTTTTCGTATATAACACTACATTACGAACATTTGCAATATATTTGCTTTGCAAATTATTTAATATCGCATCCACTCCCAAAAAAGAGCAGAATGCAAACTCATAAACACCTATATCTCAAATCGATATAAAAATTTATTTTAAACAATATTGCAAAATTTGCTTGTCAAAATTCAATTTTCTGTTCGAAAACCTTAACTTAATTTTGGAATGCGAAATTACGAATAATTTGTCGAATTTCGCTTGCATTTTATTATATTTTGAAAGTATCTCGAAACAAATTTCACAAAAAGTGCATCTATTTCAATATATTTTGTAATTTTGCCCTGCATTTTACACGCGATTTTCTAACCATATTTTGTATTGTTGATAAAACATGCAAAAAACAACGAAACATATTTGTGCAAAATTGAAGCCAACAAGCATTATCAATTATGCTTGTTAAGCGCAAAAATTCAACCTTATGTTTCATCAAATGACTTAAAAACAATGTTGAATTAAATTATTATCGAATGAAAACATTAAAAACACTGATACTGAGCTTAGTATTATTGAATTTATCTTGCGACGAAAGAATCGAATACGACCCACGTGTATCCGAATACATAGTATTCACAAATAAAACTACCGACACAATAAGGATTTCCAACTCCAAAATCAATTATCTTTCAATGGCAAACTCCGATACTTTGCTTTTAGCGCCCGATAGATTTGCGCAAATATCAATTAGCAAATCGTATAGCTCGTGGTTTACAGTAGCTGAATTTCAGTCGCTGCTATCTTATTTTGAAGTAACAATAAAAGAGAACAAGCAAAAAGAAAGCGTTTACAAAATGGCAGTAAGAAATATCGATAACTGGAAAAGAAAATCAGAACACATCGAACACTTTTACTACTTTAAAGACTTTACAATTGAACACTATTTCTCTTTTACAGAATAAATATTAATCAACATTAAAAAAAAATCTAATCATGTACAAAACTAAAACATTTCATGCAAAAATTATCATTGCATCAATCTTATTTCCAACACTTTTGCTCACAAATGCATGTACACCTATTTATATTTACCCTACGCGACAAACTGTGGCATTGGTCGAAGAAAAGGGCGATTTAATAGCTTCGTGCAATATTGCCACAGGCAACAATATTGGCGTGGGTGCCGCTTATGGTGTTACCAACAATGTGGCTATTTCAACACAGTTTAATAGCTACAATCAAACTCGTTTTGCCGACCAAAGTGCCATTTTTCCTGACTATAGCTGGCAAAACGAACTCATTATTTACAACAATAAAACATCAGGCATAATGCCCGCTCTCAATATTGGTTTTGGCATGAATCGCCTGGGCAATAAAAACAAGCACTTTAGCGTCGACGACAAACATATTTTTTTACAACCATCGCTAAGTATCAAGGTTATCGATGAGTTTTTGGTAAGTTTCTCGGGAAGAATAATTGGCACAAAGTACAACATGCTCATGCAACCCAATTATAACGACCCCTACGACATAGATATCATCAGTCAGTTATACGATTATCCCTACAACAATAGTACAATGTACTTTCGTGTGGACCCTGCATTGACAATCACAAGCAAAATCGATAATATCAAAATTCAGCTACAAATGCTTTATCCAATTGAAATGAATTATCGCACCGATAGAGTTTATTTACCCACCATAGGCTTTTCGGTTGCTGCCAACTTGGGCAATTTCCTGAAAATGAGATAGGACTCAATAGTTAATATGTTGAATTTAATCAAATTGGCTAGGCCGAACTTATAATTATTTCCAAATTCTTACATAGATATTGCAACATCAGACTTCTATGATTATCGTAATTTGAAATACAACAACAATTCAGATTCCTCATATCGAAAACTTTGCTTCGCTTGTTTTCTCATTCGGAATGACAATGCATAATTTGCATTAAGGGGGGGGGGGCTTCGGGCGGATTTGCTGCCCGAATCCCCCCCCCAAAAAAAAATGAAGTCTTGCATTTCGAAGTGTTG
>CAZEVV010000147.1:0-8006 GCA_964515675.1 uncultured Paludibacter sp.
GGGAATGAGTTATCGGATGAGTTATAGCTTTAACTCAAAGCCTTTTAATTTGCGATTTAGTGCAATGAATTCGTATGGCAACTATATTCAAAACGCTGGTATGTCGCAATATATGCTCAATGCTGCTTTGGCACTAACGGATGTTGTCCGCTTTAATCTTTTTGCTAACCAGCAATCATATGCTGCCAATCGTTATCCTCATAGTTTTGGCCAGCCTCTCAATATTAATGCTACCGATTATGCTCGTTTAACGGCTAATATTCAGAGTGGCATTGTTACATATCAATTTGGACCAAGTTATTCGGGTTCGATGCGACAGATGAATCACGATGGTTTTGCATCTACTTACAAAACTGTACAGCCGGGTTTGTGGTTGGCAACTTCGGTGAAATTGGATGGTATAAGCACCATTTCTCCAAATTTTTCGGTGAATAATATGCGGGTTTCGTATATGAGTTCAAATCCGAATATTGCCCCATTGAATGTAAATAATGGCATGTACTATTCGCTTGGGGTTAATTATTACGATCAAAATTGGCGCATCAATGCTTATTATACAACAGGTTCGACGGCCGATTTGTATCGCAATATTCTTGTTACGCAAAAACCAACCATGAACCGCAGTGTTCAGTTGCGACCTTCGTACGAAAATTATTTTTTCAACCGTACAATGCGCCTAACTGCAAGTGTAAACATGGCTTATTATATGCCGTCCGAACGCGAAAATACTACTTATAATGTAAAGGTCGATCAAACTCTAAAAAATGGTTGGGCCGGATATTTGAGTGCTTTTATGTTTTCGAACAGTCGTAAAGACCCCGACTATGGCAGGGTAAAGACAGTCGACTTTAATTTTGTTGCTGGCGTTCGTAAATCGTTTAACTTGCAACAACCTCGACGTAAATACTACGACTTCGAAGCTGTGTTTTTTAACGACCTCGATGGCGACCGTGTTAAAAGCGAAAACGAGCCACCTGTTTCGAACGTAATTGTAAATGTGAGTAAAGAGCGCAAAGCCAAATCGTCGCGCTCTACAATTGCCGAAATGCAACTTGTAACCGATGCGCATGGACGAATAAAAATTTACAATTTACCTAAGGATACTTTTATGCTTGGCTTTCAACCCATGGTTAACTTGCAAAGTTATTTCTTTCTTCATGGCTCCGAGCAGTCGTATATCAACGATAAGTCGCGCATAGTTTATATCCCATTGGTCGAAAGTTATAAAATTATTGGGCGTATCGTAATGAAACGCGACCCCAATAGTCGCGAAGGTAAAATTGATCTCGATGGAGTGCGTATTACAGCTGTCAATCCAAAGGGTGAAACTTTTTCGGTGCTGAGCGAAAAAGATGGTAGTTTCCTTTTGAGTGTTCCCAATGCCGATACTTTTACTGTGCGTATGACGAATGTTTTTGGACAGCATTTCGATGTTGAAAACGATGAAGTGGTTGTACAATTTGTGTCGAGCAAAACAGTAAACATCGACTTTAGCGTTGTTGAGCGTCGTCGTGGTATTAATTTTAATGGTGGTGGCTTCTTCTCATCTGGGGATTAATATAAAATTATTTGCACAGTGATTCGTTCTGCTTTCGTTTTTCTTGTTCAATAACGCTTTGTTCAATAACGCTTTGTTCAATATATTTACTCAGTAATCTCGTTTTTTTATTGTGCCTATTCCCAATTTCAATAACTCCCAAATTATTGTTTTGTAATGTGCTTGTGTGAATATTTTGCGCAATATTATGCGCAAAATTTTGCTATATGTGCAAAAATGCAAATATTCTTTTTATCTTTGTCAATAAATACTCTTTTTATCTTTATGTTTTGTTTGAATAATGATAGTTGAATTTCTCGAAAATCCAATTGTAGTGTGGTTTGTGTCGACGTCATCATTCTTCAGAAATATAAAAATATCTATCAATTAAATAACGATAAAAACAAATGGAAAACAATCATTTTGCAAATTTGCTACAGTCGCAAGCATTAAAATATGGCGATAGGGTTGCAATTTACGACCGCGAACAGCTTACCGATGCTTGGCAAGCTTATACCTGGAAGCAATTGGCCGATCAGGTTGATTTAGCTGCACTTGCATTGCTCGAAATGGGTGTTGTTGCTGCCGATAGGGTAGGGCAATTTACCCAAAATAAAGCGCAATGTTTAATTGTTGACTATGCTTTATTTTCGATACGTGCTACAGTTGTGCCAATGTACGCAACTTCTACCGAGCAGCAAGTGAGCTTTATTGTCGACGATGCCGAAATACAAGTTATTTTTATTGGCGATCAGTCGCAATACAATATTGCTGTCGATGTGGCATTGCAATCAAAAACGCTAAAAACAATTGTTTCGTTTGATAGTAAGGTTGTTTTCAACGATAAAATCAATAGTTTGCATTTTGCCGATTTTCTTGCGCTTGGTCAAAAGTCGGGACAAAAGCCAGCGGTCGATGCGCTTCGACAAGCTGCACAAAACGACGATATGGCTTGTTTGCTCTATACTTCAGGTACAACGGGCAATCCTAAAGGTGTGATGATGTTGCATTCGTGTTTCAACGAGGGTATGGTGATACACAAGGAGCGTTTGACAAGTGTTTCAGATAGCGATATCTCTATTGCATTTTTGCCACTGTCACATGTTTTTGAGCGTACATGATGTTATTTTTGCGTTTATATGGGTGTTACAATTTATATCAATCATCGCCCTATCGAGATTCAGCAAACAATTAAGGATGTGCGTCCGACACTTATGTGCGCTGTACCACGTTTTTTGGGAGAAGGTGTATGCTGGCGTGCAAGAAAATATTGCCAAAATGTCGCCATTTAAAAAAGGTATGGTTACATGGGCGTTGGAAGTGGGACGATTGCATAATATGGACTTTTTGCGATTGGACAAAAAGCCGAGTGCCTTGTTGAGCTTTAAATATAAAATTGCCGATAAACTAATTTTTTCGAAAGTAAAGAAAACAATCGGTATCGAGAATGCCAATATTTTACCAACTGCTGGAGCAAAGCTGTCGGACGACATTAATATATTTATGCAAAGTATGGGTGTGCCCATTTTTTATGGCTACGGACTCACCGAAAGTACAGCTACTGTAAGTTGCTATACCTACAAGCATTATCAAATGGGCTCGGTGGGCAAAGTTATGCCTAGAGTAAGTGTGAAAATTGGCGAGGATAATGAAATATTGCTCAAAGGCAAAACTATTTTCCCGGGTTATTACAAAAACGATGCTGCAAATAAGGCTGCTTTTACCGAAGATGGTTGGTTTAAAACTGGCGATGCGGGCTTGTTTAAGGACAATGTGCTCACACTCACCGAGCGTATCAAGGATTTATTTAAAACATCGAATGGTAAATACATTGCGCCACAAGCTATCGAAACCCGTTTGGCACTCGATCCTTATATCGAACAAATTGCCGCAATTGGCGACGAACGTAATTATGTTACAGCAATTGTGGCACCTTCAATTCCTGCAATTGAAGCTTATGCTGCGCAAAATAATATAAAATACCATGGACTCGATGAGTTGATTCAGCACGAAGCGATAATAAGTTTGATAGATTCGCGTATAAAAGCCGGACAGGTTGGAATGGCGCCTTACGAACAAATTAAGAAATTTATACTTATCAAAAAAGGCTTTAGTATCGAATCGGGCGAACTTACCAATACATTAAAAATGCGCCGTGCAGTGATTATGCAAAAATACAAAGCTCAAATTGACCAAATGTATGTTGTATAACATGTTTTTGGGCTTATAATGTTAAATAATTATTGATATTGTGTTTTTTAGCATAATTTTTCGTATGTTTGCACACGAAATTAAATTTTATCATAATTAACACAATAGAAAATTATGCTTAACGAGAAAATTGGAAACAACGCAGGTCTTGTTTGGACTGCATTGTCGGAAGGTGCATTGGCAACAAAAGCACTCAAAAAAGCTACTAAACTGAAAGATGCTGATTTGAATATGGCATTGGGTTGGTTGGCACGCGAAGAGAAATTAAAATTCGAAGAAGTTGAAGGCGAAACTATCGTTTCGTTGCTTTAAGAATTAAGGTACAAAAAAGGCAGTTAATTTCGATTAGCTGCTTTTTTTGTTGTTTTCTAATCGATATACTTTGCTAATGTAATTATTGTAAACAGTTAAATAAAAAAAGCCACTGCAAATAAATCTTTGCAGTGGGCTTTGCTTTTTCGGCTTTCAGAGTTATTTTCTGATGCCCAACTCTTTAATGATAGCACGGTAACGGTTGATGTCTTTTGCTTTCAAATAATCGAGCAAACGACGACGTTTTCCTACCAACATTACTAGAGCGCGTTCTGTACTATAATCTTTTTTGTTTGACTTCAAGTGTTGAGTCAAATGGTTGATACGGTATGAAAACAATGCTATCTGGCCTTCAGATGTGCCAGTATCAGTGTTAGACTTTCCGTATTTACCAAAGATTTCTTGCTTTTTTTCAGCTGTTAAATACATGATAAATATTTAATTTATTAATAATTACGAAGGAATTTTTCCTTCATTATTTGAGCTCGCAAAGATAAGTATTTTATTTTGAACCTACAAAGCTTTTGATGTTTATTTTTATTGTTGTGTTTTTTTTGTTACAATTCTTGGTTTGTTTGGTTTTACTTCAAGCACAATATGCTAACTTAGTTTTTAGTGCGAATCTTTTACTTTAGCCAAATATTTTTCAAAATAATGATTTTTATTTTCAACACTCGTTCCTCGTCATTCATCTTTCAAAAATCGTCATTCATGTCTTTTTTTCGTTTTTGCTAAATCCAAATGCCCTGCTTATTGCGTCTAATGATAAAAAATTATTGATATTCGATGTTATGTTAATGTTTATCATTCGTCGTAATTATAAACTTCAAAAAAAATACTGTTAAAATGAAAACAATTTTTAGTTCAATTCTTATTGTAATGTGCTTAACGTTTTGCAATGTTGCATGGGCTGCCGAAGCCGAAGCCGCCGCATACGGTGTTGTTAAGGGTCGTGTTGTCGATGTTTCGAACAATCCTGTTGAGTATGCAACAGCTACTTTGCTTAATGCGAAATCGGGCGAGTTGGTAATGGGTGAAGTGTGCAATGATAATGGTGAGTTTACTTTCTCGAAAGTGCGTAATGGCGAGTATTTGCTGTGTGTGAGTATGGTTGGTTTTGAGCGATATCAAACTGAGGCATTGCGCATCGACCGCAATAATGCACTCATTGAGCAAGCTATTGTGTTGCGCGAAGCAAGCAAACAACTAAACGAGGTACTTGTGGTTGCTAAACGCGACTATATCGAACAAACTGCCGATAAATTAATTATTAATCCCGATGCAGCTATTTCATCGGCTTCGGAGTCGGTGTACGATATTCTGAAAAAAGCGCCTGGCGTAACTGTTGATAATAACGATAATATTTCGTTGAAAGGAATGCAGGGAGTGAAAATACTTATCGATGACAAACCTACACACTTGTCGACCGAGCAATTGGCTGCATATTTAAAAGGCATTCAAGGTAAAAGCATCGAGCGCATCGAAATTATCGAACAACCATCGGCCCGATACGATGCCGAGGGAAATGCAGGCATTATTAATATCAAAACAAAACATATTAAAGCGCGAGGTTTTAATGGTAGTGTCAATGCCGGATTAACACTCACCCGTTCGTTGGGCGAAAATGCTGGGTTGGATTTGAATATGAATTACGGGAAATTAAATTTGTATGCCAATTACTCGTTTTACGATTGGAAAAATTGGTATGCAATGCATGTAACACGCAGGTACACTAGTCCGCAATTATTGGGTGCTTATCAGTTGGCCGATAACGAGACATCGGGCAATGGCATTTCGCATAATTTGAAATTGGGTGCCGATTATTACTTAGCAAAAAATCATGTTGTGAGTTTTATGTATCGTATGAACGATGGTTTTAACGATACGCGCGACAATGGCGCGACCAGTTTTTTCAATAAAAATGCGCTGCTCGATTCGATGCTTGTAAGCGAAACCCCACGCCGATACGAATGGCACAACAAAACCATGAATGTGAATTACAAATGGGATATTGATACACTAGGGCAAAGCTTGGTTTTGGATGCCGATTATGCGCGTTATGGTTTTGGCTCGAACAGCGATCAGAGTGGACGTATGTTGGATGCATTTAATAATGTGTTGAAGCCAAGTGTCGATTTGTTGAGTTCGCAAAATAGCGATATTGATATTTTGTCGTTCAAACTCGATTATGTTTTGCCACTGTCCAAAACATTAAGTTTCGAATCGGGGGCTAAAATGAGTTTTGTGAGTACTTCGAATGTGGCCGAAATGCTTGGTTATATGACACAAAGCGACAATTTTGCATACGACGAAAATATATATGCTGCTTATGTAAATGGTCGTGCAAAAATCAACAAAACATCGCTTCAACTTGGTTTGCGTGCCGAAAATACTGTTTCGAGAGGCGTTTCTCATGCTATGGGCACATCGAACGATAAGCAATATCTAAAACTTTTTCCTTCGGTTTTTGTGCAGCAAGAGTTATCCGAGCATCAAACCTTGGGCATGCGTTATAGTTATCGCATTGGTCGTCCGCGCTACAGCAATCTCAATCCCTTTATTTGGATGCTCGATCCATATACTTACAACCAGGGAAACCCCGATTTGGCTCCGCAATTTACACATGCAGCAAGTGTCAATCATAATTATAAGTCGATGTTTATGAGCTCTGTTGCGTTTAATTACACCACCGATCTTTTTAGTGAAGTGCTTTTTCAGGACGACGAAACGAAGGTGATGTATCAGACCATGGATAATTTGAGCAGCTCGTTGGATCTTAATTTTTCGGAGACAATACAGTTGAAACCAACAAAATGGTGGTCGCTAAATGCAACTGCAACACTTATGTACAAAAAGATTGATGCGAACTTTGCAGGCGGTGTTACCTTCGAGCGTTGGAGCTATATGGCCAATATGAACAATAGTTTTACGTTGCCCTGGAGAATGTCGGCCGAATTGAGTGGAAATTATATGTCGAAACAGCTACTTGGTAATTTTGTGTTGAAGCCAACATATAGGGTTAATATTGGTATACAACGTCCGTTGTTCGACAATAAGGCCATGTTGCGCGCCAATGTGAACGATATTTTCAATACGGGGTTGGGTGGGGCATATGCCAAATATGGCAATGTCGATATGGATGTTGTGAATTTTTGGGAGAGTCGTCGATTCAATCTCTCGTTCAGCTATCGATTTGGTAATAATGACTTTAAGACACGCGCCAACCGCTCAACAGCTTCGAGCGAAGAAGCCGGCCGTAGTGGAAATAATTAAATAAAAACTAAATGAGAATTTGCGATGGGATATCGCGACAGCACGCTGGCAATCACCCTTTTGTTAATATGTAGTACTTCAGATTTTTTGCTATTTCTGAATCCAATGCTTGGGCTTTTGTAAGCCCAGGCGTGCTGCTCTCATTTTTTATCTTTTTGTAGTGTGTTAATGTTCAGTATATCAATTCAATAAAAAGTATAAATACACTTTTCCAATAAAATAAAGGGTTAAAAAACACACTTTTCCTATAAAATTGAGGGTCAAAAAATACACTTTTCCTATAAAATTTGCTGTCAAAAAACACACTTTTCCGATTTTTAAGTTTTAAAAACCATGTTTCGATGCTTTTTTACTTTTTGTATTAGGGTGATGCTGTTTGTGATTTGTTGGCAAAAAAAATCCCTGACAATCGAATTCGATTATCAGGGATTTCGTGGTTCTTGTTTTTTGTTGTCTCACCAGGATTCGAACCTAGACAGGCAGAACCAAAAACTGCAGTGCTACCATTACACCATGAGACAAGCTATGTGTTTTTGAGTGCGTGAAATTATGCTTGAGTTTTTCAAGAAAAAAGATTGAAACCCGTTTTGTTTTGATTTCAATCTTTTTCTTTACTCAGTTGTCTCACCAGGATTCGAACCTAGACAGGCAGAACCAAAAACTGCAGTGCTAC
>CAZEVV010000148.1:0-7977 GCA_964515675.1 uncultured Paludibacter sp.
TCCTCGTAATCGTTTGCAGAAATTTCATTAACATTTGATATTTTTGTATATCAATTACTAAAGAAAATTATTTATATTTGTAACGCTAAAAAAAATGATTTACAGGCATTGCAAAAAACAAACAAAAACACAATATTATTTATGAACAAACACTTATTTCTTATGTTAATTGTATCGGCATTTTTCGCAGCTTGCAACAAAGTACCACAATACGCGAGTTACGATGAATATCCGGTGTACGAAGGGCAAGATTTAGAATTGACTTACTCGCCAAGATCGTCCAAATTTCGAATTTGGTCGCCAGCAGCCACCGAAGTAAAACTACTTATGTACGACAATGGGCACGAAGGTTCGGCTTACGAAACCCACAACATGAAGCGTTGCAAACAAGGCACTTGGGTGAAAGAACTTGATGGCGATTTAAAAGGCAAATTCTATACTTTTCAGGTAAAAATTGGCGAAAAATGGTACAACGAAACGCCCGGCATGTGGGTAAAAGCCACTGGCGTAAACGGAAAACGTGCAGCCATTATCGACTTTATCGAAACCAATCCCGTAGGTTGGGAGCATGACCAGCGTCCACCATTGAATGAATTTACCGATATCGTGATTTACGAAGTGCACATGCGCGACTTTTCGGTTTCGCCTAACTCGGGCATCAAAAACAAAGGCAAATTTCTTGCATTTACAGAGCATGGAACAAAAAACACTGCTGGACAAGCCACTGGTATCGACCATTTAAAAGAATTGGGTATAACACATGTGCATCTTTTACCTTCGTATGACTTTGCGTCGATTGACGAAACGCGACTTGAAGATAACAAATACAATTGGGGTTACGACCCACTCAATTTTAATGTGCCCGAAGGAAGCTATTCCACCGACCCCTACAATCCGGTAACACGTATAAAAGAATTTAAGCAAATGGTGCAATCGTTGCACAAAAATGGCATACGTGTTATTATGGATGTGGTTTACAATCACACTTACGACGGCGAAACATCGCATCTCAACCAATTGGTACCCGGCTATTTTTACCGCATGAAAAACGACAGTACTTGGTCGAATGCATCGGGCTGTGGCAACGAAACAGCTTCGGAGCGTGCTATGATGCGAAAATTCATTGTCGAATCGGTCGTTTATTGGGCTACTGAATATAAGATTGACGGTTTCCGCTTCGACCTAATGGGCATACACGACATTGAAACCATGAATGCCGTGCGTGCAGCACTCGATAAAGTTGACCCTTCGATATATGTGTATGGCGAAGGATGGACAGCCGACAGCACACCATTGGCCGAAGAAAAATTAGCATTAAAACGCAATGCAAAACAGCTCGACAACATTGGCGTATTTAGCGACGACTTGCGCGATGCACTTAAAGGCAGTTGGATGAACAAAGAATTGCCAGGCTTTGCTTCGGGTGCCGATAGTTTAGAGATGAGCGTAATGTTTGGTATAGCAGGCGCATCGTTTCATCCGCAAATCGACTATACAAAACCCATTTATTCGAAAGCGCCATACACCAACAATCCTACGCAAATAATCAATTACGTATCCTGTCATGATGACATGTGTTTGGTGGATAAACTCGCACTTTCGAAACCAGCGGGCGCAACACCCGAAGAGCTAAAACGCTTTAATTTACTAGCGCAAACAGTTGTGTTCACGAGCATGGGCGTACCATTTATTTATGCAGGTGAAGAGTTGTATCGCGACAAAAAAGGTGTAAACAACACCTATCAATCGCCCGACTCCATTAACCAAATAAACTGGGACAATAAAACAACGCACAATGATGTATTTGAATATTATCGTGGA
This sequence comes from uncultured Paludibacter sp., assembly GCA_964515675.1. Lineage (GTDB taxonomy): Bacteria > Bacteroidota > Bacteroidia > Bacteroidales > Paludibacteraceae > Paludibacter. Next base: position 1,822 of record CAZEVV010000148.1, read on the forward strand.
ATAATTGCACTTCGTAATCAGCACTCGGCCTTCCGTATTCCAACGCAAGAATTGATGGAAAAACACCTCAAATTTATCGACCTTGCAACGCCTAATGTAGTTGCATTTATGCTCACCGACAATGCCAATGGCGACTCGTGGCGCAATATTTTGGTGATACACAATGGCAATCGTAAAGCAGTAAACATCACGCTACCCGAAGGCGCATGGACAACTGTGGTACACGATACAAAAGTGAATTTAAATGGCCTCGAAACACTCAAAAAACTAGAATTCACAGTAGCAGCATCATCATCGTCGATAATGTTTGAGAAATAGAGTTGAGTTTTGAAGCCCCCCAACCCCCTTGGGGGAGTAAGAAGTTAGGAGGTTTCGAGCCTGCCTAATGAGGTACGAGGAAGGTTTAGAGTCTGCCTCCTCCCTTATACTTCATGTTTACCTCCCAAAGTATGAGGGAGGAGGTAAACCTGAGGTACGAGGGAGGTTTTGAGATTAAAAATTTTCGATAGGTTACTGTAAAATTGAGCGGATGAATTTGATTCATCCGCTCAATTTGTATTTAGTGTAACATAAATGAATAAAACAAGCTTTCGCTGATTAGCGACAGATTGAAGAATGTACGATTTTAAAATTTACGATTTACGATTGGGGCAGTACTTTGCATAATTTTCTTTATTATGAAATTGAATATAGCAATAATGCTTCAACAACACTCGTTCCCTCTCCCCCCGAAGGACGGGGTAAATTCGGAGAGGGTTAGGGAGAGGTGATGCGTGAGGGATAGAGGCACTCTCTGTCAGCCACAAAGCTGCCACCTGCAGCTGGTGCGGATTGCAATACGTGCCCTGAAAGGAAGCACGGATTGCAAATCCGCGCTAGCAGGTGGTGGCTTTGTGGATGCCGTGCCGAAAGCCCGACCCGAGTATTCCCGAGGGGCACGCCCAAAAGAAGCCCCCCAACCCCCATGGGGGAGTAAGAAGTTTGGAGTTTCGAGTTTTGAGTATTGAAATGATAGATTTGAAGATTTGTCCCGAGATTGCTATCGGGATTGAAGATTTCGTTGGGATAGAAAGATATTTTTCTTTTTTTTGATTTGATTTGACTTGAGAAAGCCCATTGTCAGTTTTGTGCTGGCAATGGGCTTTCGTTTCGCAAATTTAAAAAAAAACAACTATGAACTTAACCTTAAAAAAACTATTCGAGAAATTTTGTTTTGAGTATTACCAGCATACGCGGCAGCTGCGGCTTTTGTCGAACGAATAGCTAAGTACAATTTCGTGCGAGCCGTAGGAGTGACGCATGAGGTTGCCAAAATTGTAATCGTAGCTGTACGAAACTTTGAACTGGTCGAGCTGAAAGCCAAACATAAAGCCTACTTCGCGCCAAGTGCGGTACATTAAACCAATTTGTATGGGATTGCTGTTGTAGTCTTTTTGAATGAATGCCGAGGCCGTGGTTTCGACTTGAAAAATATTGGCGTACTGAAAAGCACTAACGCCAAAGGCATAGTCGACAAAATCGCGTGTGTTTTGGCGGTACAAAGCGTAAATGACATTGGTGTTGAGGTGCAAAGTGTTTTCGGGTTTAAAGGCCGACACAACATTGTGCGATGCGACACCAATTTTCATGTTTTCGGAGTTGAGTTCGAAGCCAAAGTCGGAATTTATGGCATTGGTCATCATGAGTGTTTCGTTGAATCGACTCAAATCCTCGTCGGTAGCCAAGGAAATTTGCGAAATATCGAAATTTTGGTTCTGATAACTTACTGTGAGTCCCATGTTGAGGTTCCACCAGCGTGTGAGGGGAATAGAAACCGAATAGCTCAAATCTAAATCGAGCGAATTCATGTAACCTTTGTTTTCGGTCATAATTTTTGCGCCCAATTGGGTGGAGTAATCTTCGAAATAGCGTGTGCCCATGGCCATAAGATTGCGTGGTGCACCTGGTACATTGTGCCATTGTTGGCGCATGCCCATGCTTACAGTACCCAAATGTGCATCGTTGATAGATGCTGGATTGATGGTGTACGTATTGTCCCAATAGTTATTAAAGCGTATATGAGCTTGGCCCATAGTAGCAACAACTATCAGTTGTAGTATGCTAAATATGTATATTAAGCGCTTCATAACATTAGGATTTAACGGATGATTGTAATAAAACCTGGTTTCGATTCGATGCCATTTTCGGAATAGAACAACAGGATGTAATAATAAGTGTCCACAGGCATGTCGTTGCCTTTGTATTTGCCATCCCAACCTTCGTTGCCTTTGTAAAGCAATATGCCTTTCGAATTGTAGATTTCGATGTCGGTACCTTCCATAAAGCGATCGTTGATGCCATCGCCATTAGGGGTGAAAGTGTTGGGTAAATCGCCCGAGAGGGCAAAAATGCGTTTCGAAGCCACTTCGACACAACCCTCTTGTGTTGTAACATTGAGTTTTACGCGTAGCGGCGTTGGTTTTGTAACATTAAATGTATGTACCACTTCGTGTCCTTCGCCATCGGCAACATAAGTAATATCGCCAAAGTCCCAAGCATATACGCAGCTATCCACTTTTTCGGTCCAGAGGCGCATGGTGGGCGACTCGGGCGTTACATAATCTTTGTCGGATTGAATAACGAAATTCAATTCGTTGTGCAATGTAGCTTTGAAACTTAGTACCGAAGTACATCCTGCCGATGATTTGCCGATAACGAAATAGTCGCCTGGTTTGCTCAACATCATGCGATTGCCTGTTGTGCCATCGCTCCACAAATAGCTATTTGCACCATTAACGGTAAGCATAAGGGAGTCGTTGTGACAAATAACGGGAGCGCGATTGAGCACTAAACTTGGAATGGCATTGACGTATAATGGCATTTCGAAAGTGTACATGGCTTGTGCAGCCACCACGTGCAGTTTTACCAAATAATTGCCTGTTGCAGCATAAGTATGAACAGGTTGACGTGTTTGTGCATTTTTGCCATCGCCAAATTCCCAAATAAATTGCGGCTGACCAAACAAGTAGTCGGGCACATCGAAACGGAAAGCATAATCGAGACTTGTGCAGCTGATGGATTCGTATTGTATGGCCAATACAGGTACATCGGCATTGAACGTTTGTATTTTTTCGCAACCCAAAGCATCGGTAACTTTTACAAAGGTGGTTCTCGATTCGTAGAAATCGGCCTTTTGATTGTTGCCACTGTGCGAAATACCATCGGGCCACTGATATGTATAAGGTGGAATGCCACCCGACACTTTGGCCTCTTGTGTAAGCGTAACGATATTGGTTGTTGGGTTTACATTGTATTTTGTATCGAATGTAATTTTTATTGGCAATGGACGTACCACTTTGAATTGTTCGATAGCCGAACAGCCATTGGCATCGGTTACTGTTACAAAATAGTCGCCACCATCGAGTCCATTCACTTCGGGTGTTGTAGCACCATTGGACCAGCGATAAACGTAAGGTGCAGTGCCGCCACTCACCACCACCGAAATGGTGCCAGTGCTTTGATCGCTGCACGACATGGCATCCTTAACAGTGCCTGTAATGCGTATGGGCGATGGTTCGTAAATGGCAAACGATTCGTTTATCTCGCATGAAGTGCCATTGGTGATATTTACTGTGTAAATGCCCGCCGATAAATTGTATCGTGCATTTCCGGCAGTTGGATTATCGGCCCAACGTACTTTCACATTTGGATATTTGGAGTGGATATTAAGAACGATGCTAGCATTGCGTTGTGCATTACATGTGATTTGCGTAACCACAGGGCTTATGCTGAAAACACTGTCTTTTACAACTTCGATATCGATAGTTTTAACGCAATTGTTAGCATCGGTAACTTGTACGCTATATTTGCCCGCTGTTAAGTTGTTTTGCACAAAGCCTGTTGCCAAATTGCTCCAAACTGCGCTATAAGGAGCAATACCGCCCGAAACATGTACAGTTACGGTTGCATCGTTGGAGCCATAGCACGACTCAGAAACCACTGTGCTCGAAAGTAAAATTTCGGTAGGTTGCGCAATAGTTACATTGAAATAAGCTGTGCAAGCATTGGCATCGGTAACTTCGAGTTGATAGTCGCCAGCCAATAAATTGCTGATATTCATACTTTCGCTTACAAAAGCATTAGGCCCAGTCCAGCGGAAATTGTATTGTTTGTTGTTGTCGTTGAATGCAGTGCCGCCCGATACATTTACACTAATAGCACCTTGATTGTCGCCAAAACAAAGATTGTCGGTTTTGTTGATTAATTCGATGCTGATAGGCGAAGGTTGTGTGATAGTCACAATTTCGGAAACGGCCACACAGCCATTATCATCGGTAACTGTAAGTTGATAATTACCAACTAAGAGTTGTTGCAAATTGCGCTCGGTTGAGAATGCGCTATTGTTTTTTGACCAACTATAACGATAAGGCGCTTTGCCACCCGCAACAAGCGATTCGATAGTGCCATTGTTGCTAGCAAAGCAAGAAAGCATTTTTACTTTATCGAAAGTGATTGTTAATTTTTCGTTTTGCGTAAGGGTGTGCGAACTTGTGTGGGTGAGACCCAATGAGTCGCGTACCAACAAATGATATTCTCCTGCCGTAAGATTTTGGATAGCAGCCGCATTCACTTTTGTGCCATTAGGGTATGTCCATTGAATTTGGTAAGGCACATTGCCTTTGAAAGGCATGCCACCACTCACACTAGCAGCGAGTTTTCCGGTATTGTCGCCAAAACAAACGATATCGGTTTTGCTTACTTGCACATTCAGTGTAGCTTTTACTTGCACAGTGACAGTAAATTCGGTGCCTGTACAGCCATTAAACAAAGGTGTAACAAGGTAATGAACCACTGCGTTTGTGCCCAACACATTGTGCAAAGTTTGCGAAATATTGTTTTGAGGATCGATTACATCCGTTGCACCAGTAATGGCATTGGCAGGGAAAATATTGGCCACTTGCCAAATGTATTGTGTACCAACCGGAACAATGTTATTGTCGTCGGTTTGCGGCTGTACCACAAATGTTTGTCCCGACGAAACATTGCTTGTAATATCGCTAATAATAGGCTGTTGACGAACAGTGATTTGCGCCACATCGCTCACTACATTGGCACAACTATTTGAGTTGAAATTAACAACACAATAGTAGAAATAATTGCCCGCATTGCTAAAGATGGGTTGATATTGAGCAGCACGAGCACCCTGTATGGCCACTGCATTGCTGCGTTGCAAATTGCTTGCTCTGTACCATTGATAGTTGACATCGGCACTACCACCAGAGAATTTCACTTCCAAAACAGGAGCAACATCATTCAAACAAATGCTTTGTGCTTCGAAACTCGATGTAAGTACTGGATTTTCGGTAACCACAACTTTTGCAAATTCGGATATTGCTTTACAATCCAATGCATTTTGTTGGGCAATACAAATGTAATACCATTCGCCCACAGCATTGCTTGGAGGTGTGTATGTTGATTGTGTAGCATTTGCAATTTCCACCATATTGTCGATGCTAGGCGTAGTGTTGCGGTACCATTGATAGCTAGCAGTGCCTATGCCACCCGACACCAAAACAGTGAGCGGAGCAACAGCACCATTAATGCAAGTGCTTTGCGTTGCAAGGGGTTGTATAACAAAAGTAGGGTCGGGCACAACAGTGATTTTGGCCACTTGACTAACGGCCAACGAACAACTTTCGCCTTGCAAAGTAACCACAGCGTAGAAGTAATATTCGCCCACCTGCGTCATTGTTTCGGGTTGGAAAATAAACTGATTGGCGTTAGGAATAAGTGTTCCGCCAAAGTTATCGTTGGTAGTATTGGCAAACCATTGAATTTGCGCACTGCCTGCACCACCCGAATAAGCCACCATAAGTTGCTCGGGTTGTGCACCTACACATACCAACTGATTGGCCAGAGGTTGTTGGTCGATGATAGGATTGGACGAAATGAAAACTACAATCGAATCGCGCACTGTATTTGCACATGCCGTAGCACTAGCATCGGTTACCGAAAGTATGCGGTACACAAAACGCCCTTCGTTGTTGGTAGGTACGGTGAAACTAATGCTGTTGTCGGCCGACGATGCGTTGAGCGTTTGTATAGCGCCATTATTTATTTGATAAGTAATGCGATAAGGCGCTACACCATTGTATGCTTCGAAACGTATGCGAGGCG
>CAZEVV010000149.1:0-7932 GCA_964515675.1 uncultured Paludibacter sp.
AGTAAGTATATTTTGTAGTTACTGCAAGAACAAAGAACAAAGAACAAAGAATAAAGAACAAAGAACAAAGAATAAAGAATAAAGAATAAAGAATAAAGATGCTTCATTCTGTAAACTAATAGATTAGAAGATGATTGTTTCATATTTTATTCGTTATTAATACATGCAAAGTTGACTAAATGCTTTTTATTTAAGTCACCAATTGTAAATCGTAAATTTTAAAAATCGTAAATAAAAATGTTTTTATCGAAGAAACAATTAATATACAATGCGCTTATTTATAACGAAGGGCGTAATTTTAGGGGCGCAGTTTTGATTGACGACGATAAAATAGCCGATATTTTTGAGGGCGATGTTGATGTTGCGGCTTTTGATGCCGAATGTATCGATGCCGAATTGAAAATGCTTTTGCCAGGTGTTATCGACGATCAGGTGCATTTTCGTGAGCCTGGACTCACGCACAAAGCCGATATTTTTACTGAATCGACGGCTGCTGCTGCTGGCGGTGTAACATCGTTTATGGAAATGCCCAATACCATGCCGCTCACTACCACTATTGATATTTTAGAAGATAAATATCGCATTGGTGCGTCGCAATCGGTAGTGAATTATTCGTTTTATATGGGCGCTACCAACGAAAATTTGGCCGAACTGAAAAAACTCGACCCAAAAACCGTGTGCGGTGTAAAAGTTTTTATGGGCTCATCCACAGGTAATATGTTGGTGGATAATGTGAAAACTTTGAGTGGCATTTTTGCCGAAGTGCCCATGCTCATTACAACACATTGCGAGGACGAAGCAACAATTAATCAGAACAAAGCATTTTACAAAGAAAAATATGGAGATGACTTGGATGTTACATATCATCCACTCATTCGCAATGCCGAGGCTTGTTATCGTTCGTCGTCGTTTGCGGTTGAATTGGCGCACAAATACAATGCGCGCTTGCATGTTTTGCATATTTCAACGGCACGCGAAATGGCTTTGTTCGACAATAAATTGCCTTTGACCGAGAAAAAAGTTACTGCCGAAGTGTGTGTGCATCATTTGTGGTTCAACGACAAAGATTATGCGCGCTATGGCAATCGCATAAAATGGAATCCTGCCATAAAATTCGAATCGGATCGCCTTGCGCTAATCGATGCATTGGTGACCGACAAGATAGATGTTGTTGCCACCGACCATGCGCCGCATCTTTTGCGTGAAAAAGAAGGTTCGTGCTTTAAGGCAGCATCGGGTGGGCCGCTCATTCAATATTCATTGCTCACCATGTTGCAAATGGCTAAGCGCGGTTATTTCGATTATCATATGGTAGTGCGCAAAATGTGCCATGCACCCGCCGATTTGTATCGAGTGGAAAAACGTGGTTATTTACGCAAAGGTTATTTTGCCGATTTTGTGTTGGTTGATTGCAACCGACCTACGCATGTAAACACCGAAAGCATTTTGTCGAAATGTGCTTGGTCGCCTTTCGAAGGCGAAAGTTTCGATTTTAAAGTGGCTGGCACATGGGTAAATGGACATAAAGTGTACGATGGTAATGCTGTTGATACAAATTATCGTGGACGTCGATTGTCGTTTTTGTACTAAAATTCGACCATAAATAAGTTTAATCTGATAAATAAATACATATAAATATACAGATGCAACACCCATGATGCAAAATAAATTTTGAACACAAAAGGAAATGGATATATATTATATAAATGCTAACATCTCTTCATTCCCCTTTCGGGGGCTTAGGGGGCTAATTATAAATAAATGAATAAAAAATATTTTATTGGTTTAATGGCCATTCTCATTTTGCTTGTAGTGGCGTTGATTTATCGCAACAACGATGAACGACAGCCCTACATACACAACGAAGGCAAAATACATGGAACATTTTATACTGCAACATATCAGCATCCAAAGGGTGAGGATTTGCAGTCAAAAATTGAAGCACGTATGAAGGAGTTTGAGCTTTCGCTTTCGACCTACAATCCAGCTTCAATAATTTCGCGTATCAACAACAACGAGCCGGATGTTGCGCTCGACGACTTTTTTGTAACTGTGTACAATAAGGCCGTTGAGGTGTCCGACAAAACAGGTGGTGCATTTGATATGACAGTGGGGCCATTGGTAAAGGCTTGGGGTTTTGGTTTTGGAGCATCGGATACTTTTAAAATGCCAGATATTGAGAAGATTATGCCTTTTATTGGGTATAATAAAGTAAAAATGCAAGATAATCGCATAGTGAAACAATTTCCCGAAACAAGGCTCGATGCCAGTGCCATTGCCAAAGGTTACTCTTCGGATGTAATTGCAAAGCTTTTCGAAGAAGAAGGTTGCGAAAACTACATGATAGAAATTGGTGGCGAAGTGGCCTGCAAAGGGCTCAACCCGAAAGGCAAAAAGTGGCACATTGGCATTGATAAGCCAATAGAAGATGCAGCGAATGTGAATAGCGAGTTGCAAACCATAGTGGCCATTTCGGGTGTTGGATTGGCAACATCGGGAAACTATAGGCAGTTTTACTATCGCGATGGCAAGCGATATGCGCACACCATCGACCCGCGAACAGGTTTTCCGGTGCAGCACAATTTGCTCAGTGCAACAGTGATAGCGCCAACGTGTATGCAGGCCGATGCTTATGCCACAGCTTTTATGGTATTGGGTGTCGACGAGTCTTTGCGCATTTGCGATGCTATCGAAAATATGGAGTGTTACCTCATATTTAGCAACGAAAAAGGGGAGTATGAAGTGAAAATGACCGATGGTTTTAAGCAATTCATTGCTGAGTAATGTTGTTTAATCTCATTTTTATTTCGAATACTATCTACAAAAATATTAAATTTTAAACGATTATTTTTTTATTAGCAATTAATTAACTACTTTTGCAATCCGTTTTTTTTATGAAGAAATATCCTATTATATTGATTGTTTTGATTGTTGCGGTACTCACTTCGTGTAGCGAATACCAGAAGCTTCTCAAAACCAACGATCCCGAATTGAAGTACAACAAAGCAGTTGAATTCTTCGAGAAGGGTGACTTTATGCGTGCATCTACACTTTTCGATGAGGTGAGCATGTATTTTAGAGGTACAGATAAGGCTGAGACCTTACTCAACTACATTGCTCGCTCGTACATGGGGCAAAAGGATTATTATTCGGCCAGCGAATATTACCGTACCTATGTTCGCACTTATCCAAAGGGGCAGTTCACTACCGAAGCAAAGTTTATGATAGGTTATTGTTTTTATCTTGAGTCGCCCGATGTGCGCCTCGACCAGACAGCAACTTTCAACGCTATTGAGGCTTTTCAGGAGTTTATTGATATATATCCCGAGTCGGAGCGTGTGCCCGAAGCCAATAAATTGCTCGATGAGTTGAATGATAAGTTGGCCGAGAAATACTTACTCAATGCACGATTATATTTTAATTTAGGAAATTATTTAGGCAATAATTATTTGTCGGCTGTAATTACTGCCCAAAATGCATTGCGTAGATTTCCAGCAACAAAATATCGCGAAGACTTTGGAATGCTGATTCTCGATTCGAAATATCAACAAGCAGTGATGAGTTTCGAGAATTTGAAAATTGATCGCTACCGCGATGTTATTGATGAGTATTATAACTTTATAAACGACTATCCCGCAGGTAAGTTTCGTCGACAAGCCGATAGGATATTTAATGAATCGAAAAAAATAGTAAAAGATTAAATAAGAAAACATTATGGATTACAAAAAGCTAAATGTTCCGAACAGTACCATTTCGCGCGATATGAATTCGATGAGCGAAAATGTTGGTAATGTGTACGAAACTGTGAAGATTATTGCAAAACGTGCAAACCAGATCAGTGTTGAAGTAAAATCCGAATTGGACAAAAAGCTACAGGAGTTTTCGACCATGAACGAAAATATTGAAGAGGTTTTCGAAAACCGTGAGCAAATTGAGGTGTCACGTTATTACGAAAAACTACCGAAGCCAGTATTGATTGCAACGCAAGAGTTCATCGAAGATAAGGTGTACTATCGCAATCCGGCCAAGGATAGCAAACTGAAATAAACGAACAAATATTTTTTGTTTTGATAAGCTACAATCATAATTATATTGATTGTAGCTTTTGTTGTTTTGGCTTATTTGCTTTTTTTTGTTGGCATCGTTTCGAATTTTAAATCCATGTTATTCATTGAAACGAATCACTCTGTTTGATATAATAACAACAATGCCAAATGTTACGAAATAGCTAAAACACTCAGTTTAGTTGAGTAAATGAATAGTTTAGCTTGTGATTGCAATGCTGCTGATTAGCATTTTTGTGCAAACACTAAATTGTGTAAAACATGCCCTAAATAATTCATTAAGATGATTGTTTGTAAATACATTTTTGTATTTTTGTGGAGATATATAAGAAAATGCACATATTAAAATATTTATATGCTTAAAGATAAGAGATTTATAGTTGGTGTTACTGGTAGTATAGCCGCTTACAAAACTGCTCAACTCATTCGACTGCTTGTAAAAGAAGGCGCCGAAGTAAAAGTAGTAATGACACCTTTGGCTAAAGAGTTTATTACGCCACTTACACTTGCAACATTGTCGAAAAATCCAATTATGGTCGATTTTTTCAATCCCGAAAATGGCGATTGGAACAGCCATGTCGACCTTGGGTTGTGGGCCGATGGCTTTATTATAGCACCGGCTACGGCCAACACAATTGGCAAAATGGTGAATGGTATAGCCGATAATTTGTTGCTAACTACATATTTGTCGGCACGTTGCCCTGTGTTTGTTGCACCCGCCATGGACCTCGATATGTATGCGCACCCCACAACACGACGAAATTTGGAAGTGTTGCGTTCGTTTGGCAATCAAATAATTGAGCCAGTTGTAGGCGAATTGGCCAGTGGGCTCGAAGGCAAAGGCCGCATGGAAGAGCCCGAGCGTATTGTCGATTTTGTGGATGATTATTTTACTGCAAAAAAAATGTTGAATAAAAAAGTGATAATTACTGCTGGTCCGACATACGAAAAGGTCGACCCTGTACGTTTTATAGGCAATTATTCGTCGGGTAAAATGGGTTTTGCATTGGCCGAAGTTTGTGCCAAACAAGGTGCCGAGGTTACACTTGTTACAGGTCCGGTGCATTTAAGCATTCGTCATCCACGTGTGCAACGCATAAATGTTGAAACAGCCGAGGAAATGCATCGCGTAGTTATGTCGAAATTTGAGCAAATGGATGGCGCTATTCTTTGTGCTGCTGTGGCCGATTTCAAGCCTAAGGCGATGAACGAAAGTAAGATAAAGCGCGAAAATGATGATTTGGTGATTGAACTTTCGCCTACGCAAGACATAGCTGCCGAAGTGGGTAAAATAAAACGCCATGAGCAATTTGTGGTAGGTTTTGCGCTCGAAACCAACAACGAAGAAGCCAATGCAATGAAAAAAATGGAACGCAAAAATTTCGATTTCATTGTACTCAATTCATTGCAGGATAGAAATTCGGGTTTCGGATTCGATACCAACAAAATTTCAATTATTCATCGCTCGGGACATACCAAAAAGTTTGAATTGAAAAGTAAACTTGCAGTAGCCGACGATATTATTAATGAGATAAATACGCTTATATTTTAGAAAATAACAGCCCCTAAATCCCCTAAAGGGGACTTTGAAGAGGCGGAATCGCAAAATTAGAAGCTAGACAAAGACATGTTTTTTTAAGTTTATGAGAGTTTTTTTTAGAATAATATTTTTCGCTAAAGTATTAATGATAGATTTTAAAAGATAAAAACAAAACTCATTACGTAAATAAACATGAAAATAGATAATGTAAATGCAAACATCTCATTTTTCCACTCTTTTTCCCCTCCCGATAGTTCTCGGGATAAACAAGGGTTAGAGGGTTGGGTTAAGATGACTAAATAAAAACACATGAAACGATTGTTTTTGGTAATTATTTTTGCAGTTTTATTTTTGAAGCCATGGGCGCAGGAATTGAACTGTAATGTGCAAATAAATTCGGATATGATATCGACTGTCAATCGGTCGGTGTTCAATACTTTGCAAAAGTCGATAAGCGATTTTATGAATAATCGCAAATGGAGCGAAATGACATTGGCAAATATTGAGAAGATTGACTGTAACTTGAATATCATTATAAAAACGGTTGAAGGTGATCTTTTTTCAGGCGAAATACAAGTGCAATCGCGCCGTCCGGTGTTTAATTCAAGCTATACGAGTACTTTGTTCAATCATCGCGATGTGCAATTCAATTTCAACTACAAAGAGTTTGATGTGTTGGAAATGAACGAAAATACAATTACTTCGAATCTTACTGCTGTGTTGGCCTATTATGCTTATATAATTATAGGTTACGATATGGATTCGTACAGTAGGCTCGGTGGAAACTCGTTTTTTAATGCTGCACAAACCATTGTTAACGCAGCACAAGCAGCCGATTTGACAGGCTGGAAAGCATTCGAAAACAATCGCAACCGCTATGCATTAATCAATAATTTGCTCGACGAAGCTTTTTCGAAATACCGCAATTTCTTTTACGAATACCACCGTTTGGGTTTGGACGAAATGAGCATAAACATGAACAATGCCCGCGCTCGTATTGCAGCCGGTTTACCACTTTTGCGTGAGGCTAACCGTGCACGCCCCAATGCTGTGCTTGTGAGCTCGTTTATCGATGCTAAGTCCGACGAACTTATCAATATTTTTTCGAAAGCACCTACAAAAGAAAAAGAGGAGGTTGTGCGAATACTTTCGGACATAGCGCCTACACAAAGCGAACGATTTGAGCGCATCTTAAAATAAATTTTGCTAATAACACTTTATGCTAAAGTCGATTTATATTCACAACTACGCCATTATCACCGATTTGAGTGTCGATTTTGGCGAAGGTTTTTCTGTTATGACTGGCGAAACAGGCGCAGGTAAATCCATTATACTCGGTGCATTGTCGCTTATTTTGGGCAATCGAGCCGAGTCGAAAGCATTGCGAACCGACACTGATAAATGTATTATAGAGGCACATTTCGACATAAGTGCATACAAACATTTGAGTACATTTTTTGTGGAAAACGAACTCGATTTTGCCAATGAATGTATCATTCGTCGCGAGATTACGGCCAATGCAAAATCGCGCGCCTTTATCAACGATACGCCAGTTTCGCTTATTGTGCTTAAACAATTGAGCTCGCAACTGATTGATATTCATTCGCAACACGAAAATCTGCTTATTGCCAACGAAGGCTATCAGCGCGAAGTGCTCGACACGGTAGCACAAAACCAAACAGAACTTTCGCATTATCAGCATGCATTTGCTACTTGGAACGATGCCCGTAAGCAGTTGCAGCACATGCAGCAATTGGCGCGCAAATCGGCCACCGAACTCGATTATATTCGTTTTCAGTACCAGCAATTGGCCGATGCACGCTTGGTGACTGACGAGCAGGAGGAGCTTGAACGTGAGTTGGAGACGCTGACACATGCCGAAGAGATAAAAACTGAATTGCATCGCGCTGCCGAAATTTTGGATGGTGAGCAAGCTTGTTTGTCGATGATAAAGGAATTGACCAATAATATTTTGCGCATAGATAAATTTTTACCCCAAAACATTAATGCTGCCGAGCGTTTGCAAACATTGTATGTTGAGCTCAAAGATATTTCGAATGATTTGAGTCACCAATCAGAAAAGGTAGAATACAATCCCGAGCGTTTACACTTGGTAGAAGAACGATTGAGTTTGCTGTATAGTTTGCAAAAGAAATTTGCTGTTGATACTGTTGATGAACTCATTGAAAAACGCGATGCTTTTGAAAAGCAACTTACCAGCATTGAGCATTTCGACGAAGAGATAGAACGCCTGAAAAATGAGTTGGACAGGGCTTTTAATTTAATGTTGATAGCAGCCGATGTGCTTACCACTTCGCGCCGAAAAGC